>JANSYB010000204.1 GCA_024742655.1 Paracoccaceae bacterium
ATGATGTATGGCACGGGCCAGTTGCCCAAGTTCGGCGAGGACAGCTACGAGACCACGAATGGCTGGTGGCTGGTGCCCACGGCCGAGGTGACCCTGACCAATATCGTGCATGACATGGTGGTGGACGCCGGATACCTGCCGCGCCGCTACGTGGCGCACACGCAATGCTTCCGCTCCGAGGCGGGCAGTGCCGGCAAGGACACTGCGGGCATGTTGCGCCAGCACCAGTTCGAAAAGGTCGAGATGGTCAGCGTGACCCATCCCGACAATTCGCTGGAGGAACACGACCGCATGACCGGCTGCGCCGAGGGCATCCTGCAAAGGCTCGGCCTGCCCTATCGGACGATCGTGCTGTGCACCGGCGACATGGGCTTCGGCGCGCGCAAGACCCACGATATCGAGGTCTGGCTGCCCGGGCAGGACACCTATCGCGAGATTTCCTCGGTCTCGGTCTGCGGCGATTTCCAGGCCCGGCGGATGAACGCAAGGTTCAAGCCCGCCGATGGCGGCAAGCCGCAATTCGTGCATACGCTCAACGGCTCGGGCCTCGCCGTCGGGCGCTGCTTGATCGCGGTGCTGGAAAACGGCCAGCAGGCGGACGGCTCGGTCAATCTGCCCGAAGCGATCCACCCCTACCTGCGTGGCAAGACGCGGCTCCTGGCGGACGGCACACTGGCATAACGCGAAAGCGCGCCTTGCGGCGCACAGGATCTCTCGTCGTTGCCCTGCGGGCGCCGCCTCGGGGCGGATGTCGACGTGACGCACTTCTTCCAGCTATGCGCCAGTTAAACGCCTCCGGCGGGAGTATTTGGGGAACCGTGAAAGACGGGCCCACTGCGAGCGGCACGGCCCGGGTCAACAAAAAACCCCGGCGCAGGGTCGCCGGGGCCAGTTGAAGGGACAGGTCAGGGAACGAAGGGGCTCAGTTCGCCAGCACACCGTTTTCCATCGCGGCGGTCAGCTCGTCTTCGCTGATATCACCGGATTCGTCGGCATCCATTTCAGCGAAATCGCCATCGGTCAGTTCGGGATAGGCCACGATCATCTCTTCCAGCGAATAGCTGCCATTGCCATCCGTATCTTCGACCGTGGCGGCCGAGGCCTGAACCGCAGAGACCGCCATGACGGCGGCAAGCATCAGAACAGGGGTTTTCATGTGGGGTTCCACTCCAGCGGCGACTCACTGTCGCCGGAACGAAGGCTCTGTTGCCTCCGGTTTGGAATGTGGCAAATTCCATGATGAAATCAAGTGGCATCCAGCAAGGGACGGGACACGATCGGCACCTTTTGGCCGATGGGTTAACCGCTTGTTTTCTTGGTGTCTTTATTCGGCCGCGACAGGGCCGGCCTGACGTTTCGCCGGAAAGGGCACCAGCTTGCCCGTCGCCTCGTCCCACAGCTTGAGCCGGAAACTGGCCAGCGCCTCGGGCCAGCGGATTTCGTCATGCACTTTCAACGCGTCCGGCAGGTTCTTTTGCGCGCGGCGCAGATTGTAGGACGGGATCGACGGATTGAAATGATGCAGGTCGTGATAGGCGATGTTGCCGGTGCCGATATCCCACCAATGGCCAAGGTCGAGCGAACTCGACCCCTCCAGCGTGGCGCGGCGGAAATCCAGCTCCGGCTTGCGACCCCAATAGGTGTCTTCGAAATTGTGCTGCAGGTAGACGAGGAAGACCCCGATCACGCCCGCCAGCACCGCGCTGAGGGCCAGCACCACCAGACCCGGCACCCCGAGCACCGCCCACAGGGCCCAGACATAGCCTGCCACCATCAGGTTATGCGCCAGAACGCCCCAGACCCCCACCTTGAGCGTGTTTTTCGGAAATCGATAGGCGATGAAATAGGCATAGATCCCGCCCAGTGACAGCATCACCACCGGATTGCGGTAAATGCGGTAGGCCAGCCGTGTCCAGACCCCGGCCTGCTGCCATTCGCGCAGGGTCATGGTGTAGACCTCGGTCGTCTCGCGGTGGTCGAGATTGCCCAGATAGGCGTGGTGCAGGTTGTGATTGTACTGCATCACCCGGTAGGGCGTGAGCGAGAACACCGACAGGACGTAGCCTGCCAGATCGTTCAGGCCCTGCGTGGCAAACAGCGAGTGATGTCCGCAATCATGCTGCAACACGTAAAGCCGGACCGAGGCGAAGGCCAGCACCACTATGAGCGGCAGCGAAATCCAAGGCGTTGCGAGCGACTGCGCCCCGAGGGCCAGCCCCGCGAAATAGACAGCAAGGGTGCAAAGCAAACTGGCCCATCCCAGCCGGTCGGATTTGACCGCATAAGCCCGCAAGTAATCGCGTATCGCCATTTTTCCTGTCCCACCAACAGGATGCACACCGAAATTGATGCGCACCAAATTGCAATATCCAGTGTTTATGTGAAACTTTTTCAACGCATTGCAAGACCAGCCACCATCTTTTGACACGGTGGTCGACCGCGCGGGATTGAAGCGGCGCCGAATGACCCCATCTCAGTGGTATGGAACGCATGAAAGCGATCTTTACCGTCACGGCCGCAATGGCCTTCGTGCTGTCCCCGTTGGCCTCGGACGGCTTCAACGGGTTTCGCGCCGATCAGTTTCCGATTCCACAGGACGACCCGCCGGTTCAGCCCGCCGGCTATGCCTTTTCGATCTGGGGGGTGATTTACCTTTGGCTGCTGGCGGGCGCGGTCTACGGGCTGCTGCAACGCCATAGCGACCCGGATTGGGACGCGATGCGCTGGCCCCTGATGGGCAGTCTGGTGATCGGGGCGGCGTGGATTCCCATTGCCCAGATCAGCCCGTTCTGGGCCACGATCCTGATCTGGCTGATGTGGGGCACGGCCGTCTGGGCGCTGCTTGTCGCGGGAACGAAAGACCGGCTCTGGCAGCGCACGCCAATCGCCCTTTACGCGGGCTGGCTGACCGCCGCCAGCTGCGTGGCACTGGGGCTGATGCTGGCCGGGCATGGCATTGTCGGACAGCAGACCGCCGCGGTCGCGATGCTGGTTGTGGCGCTCGTGCTGGCCGCGGGCATCATGGCCCTGCGTCCCGACACGCCGGAATACGGCCTTGCCGTGATCTGGGCGCTCGTGGGCGTCGTGGTGGCCAACACCGCGCCGGCCAACTGGACGGTGATCTTTCTGTGCGTGGCCGGAATCGGGGCCTTGGGCGCGCGCGTGGCGCGCAGTTTTATCGCGGCCCGGATTTGAGGTGCTTGCGCAGTTTCGACGGCCCCGCCTTCTTGCGTCCCTTGTAGGGGTTCTTGTCCGACTGCGAGCGCATGGTCAGCCGGATCGGCGTGCCCGGCATGTCGAAATCGTCGCGTAACCCATTGACAAGATAGCGCGAATAGCTGTCCGGCAGTTTGTCGGGATGCGAACACATCACCACGAAACCGGGCGGGCGTGTCTTGGCCTGCGTCATGTAGCGCAGTTTGATCCGCTTGCCGCCGGGCGCGGGCGGCGGGTGCGCCTCGAGCATGCCGGTCAGCCAGCGGTTCAGCTGTGCGGTGGTCACACGACGGTTCCAGACATCATAGGCCTTCTCGATGGCCGCCCGCAGCCGGTCGATCCCCTGCCCGGTCTTGGCCGACACGGTCACCAGCGGTGCGCCGCGCAGCTGCGGCAAAAGGCGCTCGAACGCCTCGCGCAGATCGCGCAGTTTTTGCTGTTTCTCCTGTTCCACGTCCCATTTGTTGACGGCGACGACGACCGCACGGCCCTCGCGCTCGGCCAGGTCGGCGATGCGCAGGTCCTGTTGTTCGAAGGGAATCGCGGCATCCAGCAGGACGACAACCACCTCGGCGAATTTGACCGCCCGCAGCCCGTCGCCGACAGACAGCTTTTCGACCTTGTCCTGAACCTTGGCCTTCTTGCGCATGCCCGCGGTGTCGAAGATACGCACCGGCAGCCCATCCCAATCGATCTGGAGCGAGATCGCATCGCGGGTGATCCCCGCCTCCGGCCCGGTCAGCAACCGGTCTTCACCGAGTATCTTATTGATCAATGTGGATTTTCCGGCATTGGGCCGGCCCACGACCGCGACCTGAAGCGGCTTGGCCGCGCTCGGCACGCGCACGCCATCCGTCGGGTCGCCCTCGTCCACCGCGACATCGGTTTCGGGTGTATCGGCCGCCGCGCGTTCGGCAAAGGCATCCGACTGGGGCATCAGCACCGAGTAAAGCTCGTTCATGCCCTCGCCATGTTCGGCCGACAGGCGGATAGGTTCGCCAAGGCCCAGGCCATAAGCCTCGATCACGCCAGCATCGGCGGCAGACCCTTCGGCCTTGTTGGCGGCAAGGATCACATGGGCCGAGCGTTTGCGCAGGATTTCCGCGAACATCTGGTCCGTGGGGGTCACCCCGGCGCGCGCGTCGATCACGAACAGGCAGATATCGGCCATGTCCACGGCACGTTCCGTCAGCCGCCGCATCCGGCCCTGCAGCGAATCGTCGGTCGCATCCTCGAGCCCGGCCGTGTCGATCACGGTAAAGCGCAGATCGCCAAGCCGCGCCTCGCCCTCGCGCAGGTCACGGGTAACGCCCGGCTGGTCATCGACCAGCGCAAGGCGCTTGCCCACAAGGCGGTTGAACAGCGTGGACTTGCCAACATTGGGCCGGCCCACGATGGCAAGGGTGAAGGTCATCTTAATGGCTCCGGTGCGGCTCAGACCGCCCTGTTACACCGGCCCCGCCTCAACGGAAAGCCAGCAATTGCCCCTTGGCCGACACCACGTAAAGCGTACCCCCGGCGACAACCGGGTTCGTCGTGGCCCCGCCCGGCAGGTCCACCTGCCCCAACGGATTGCCCGTGGTCGGATCAAACAGGCGCATCAACCCGTCATTGGAGGCCACGATCAGCCGCCCGCCAGCCACGATCGGGCCGTGATGGGCGAAAATCTCGGCCTGCCGCTTGGGCTTGTCCTTGGTGAAGAACGGCAGAGCCCGGCCCCACAGGCGGCTGCCATCTTCGGCCGACAGCCGCACCAGTTCATTCCGGTCCGAAACCATGAAGATCGAGTCACCCACCGGCCAGACCCGGTTCAGCGGCCCATCGGGCGCCGTCCACAGGCGTTCACCATTGCCAAGGCCGAGCGCGACCGTGCGCCCGCTATGGGTGCCGACATAGACACGCTCGCCATCGACCACCGGATCGCCGGTGATATCCTCGATGCGGGCGCTGCTGAACCCGTCGCGCTGCCCGGCCACCAGAGTGTCCCAACGGCGCAGGCCGCCCTTGCGGAACGCGCCCTGCACCTCGCCGGAGCCGAACGCGAATATCACATATTTGTCGGTAATGGCAGGCGCGGGCGCGCCCATCACGTTGTTCAGGTCCGGCGTCGCGGACAGCTGCCAGCGGATACGGCCGGTATCACGCTCCAGCGCCCAGGCGACCTCATCGCCTGCCACCAGATACACCAGGTCGCCGGCCACGCTCGGGCTGCCCGATCCGGTGGCGCGCAGGTTCTGCTGCCAG
>JANSYB010000350.1 GCA_024742655.1 Paracoccaceae bacterium
CAATATCAGCCCGCTGAAATCCGACCTGCTGGACGAGGTGGGTGGCGAGTGGCTGGCGCTGCGGCCCAATACGGACGTGGCGCTGATGCTGGGGCTGGCCCATACGTTGCAGACCGAAGGGTTGAGCGATCAGGCGTTTCTTGACCGATACACCACCGGTTTCGCGGATTTCCTGCCCTACCTGACGGGAGAGGCCGATGGCCAGCCCAAGACGGCCGACTGGGCGGCCGGGATCTGCGAAATCCCCGCCGAGACGATCCGCGCCCTGGCCCGGCGCATGGCGGCGGAGCGCACGATGATCTCTGTCAGCTGGTCGCTGACGCGGCAGGATCATGGGGAACAGCCATTCTGGATGGCCGTCACGCTCGCTGCGATGCTGGGCCAGATCGGCTTGCCCGGCGGCGGCTTCGGTTTCGGCTACAGCGCGATGAACTACATCGGGGGCCGGTTCACCATCCTGCCCGGTGCCTCCGTGCCACAGGGCACGAACCCCGTGGCCGATTTCATTCCGGTGGCGCGCATCGCGGATCTTTTGCTGCGCCCCGGTGAGCCGTTCGATTTCGACGGTGCGCGCTATGAATATCCGGATATCCGGCTGGTCTGGTGGGCGGGGGGCAACCCGTTCCATCACCATCAGGATCTTGGCCGCCTGATGCAGGCATGGCAGCGACCCGAGACCATCATCGTCAACGAATGGTGCTGGAATCCACTGGCCAAGCGTGCCGATATCGTCTTGCCCTGCACCACGCCGTTGGAACGGCAGGACATCGCGATGACGCCCCGCGACCCCTACGTGGTGTCGATGGCGCAACTGACCGAGCCTTATGGCCAGGCGCGCGACGATTTCGGGATCTTCGCGGGCATCGCGCGCGAAATGGGCGTCGAAGCCGCCTTTACCGAAGGTCGCGACCCGCAGGCATGGCAGCGCCTGATATACGAACAGACCGTCGATCGTGCGGCCGCCGCGGGGATCGCGATACCCGATTACGAAACCTTCCTCGAAACGGGCTGGTTCAAGCTCGACGATCCGCCGGAGCCGATCGTCATGCTCGAGCGTTTTCGCGCCGACCCGCAGGCCCATCCGTTGGCCACGCCAAGCGGACGTATCGAGATCTTCAGCCGGACGGTCGCCGGTTTCGGCTATGACGACTGCCCCGGTCATCCGGTCTGGCGCACGCCCTATGAATGGCTGGGCAATGCCGGGCGCTATCCGCTCCACCTGATCTCGAACCAACCAAGGGACAAGCTGCATTCACAGCTGGATCATGGTGGTGTCAGCCGCGCGCGCAAGGTGGCGGGCCGCGAGCCGTTGCACCTTCATCCCGACGACGCCGCCGCGCGCGGGCTGAAGGGTGGTGACGTGGTGCGGGTCTTCAACGCGCGCGGCGCCTGTCTGGGCGGTGTGGTGATCGACGCCTGCTTGCGCCCCGGGGTGGTGCAGATGAGCACCGGGGCCTGGTATGATCCGGATGAAACCGGCCTGTGCAAACACGGCAACCCCAACGTGCTGACCCGTGACAAGGGCACCTCGAAACTCGGCCAGGGGCCAAGCGCGCATTCCTGCCTTGTGGATGTCGCGCTCTATGCCGAATTGCCGCCGCCGGTCACGGCACATGATGCGCCCCAAATCCTTCGACCCGAAACACCCAACAACCCCGAGGACCAGACATGAGCAATCTGCAGGAAGCGTCCGACCTGTTAAACAGCGTCGCCATCAGCGCGCGCCGCTTCGAGGAATCGCCGTTCATTGCCCGGACTGCCAATCCGCAGATGGTGCGTGGTGTTTATGCCGGCCGGTTCTTCGCGATGTATCTGGGCGAGGACCCGATCGAGAAATACTGGTGCCTGCGCCAAAAGGCGCTGATCTTCGACGTGCCCGAAAAGCCGGTTGAGATTTCCGGGCCCGACGCGGTGCCCTTTCTGGAAAAAGTGCTGTCGCGCAAGGTCGCCACGATGGCCGAGGGGCGCGGCTACTATGCCATCGCCTGCACGCCGCAGGGTGGGGTTTTCATGGACGGCGTGGTGTTCCGCCTTGCCGAAGACCGGTTCTGGTACGTGCAGGCCGATGGCCCGTTCGAGACCTGGCTGACGGCGCATTCCGACGGCTTTGACGTTACCGTTTCGGACCCCAGGAGCCGTGTTCTGCAAATCCAGGGGCCAGCGTCGATGGACATCATGCACGCGGCGTCGGGCGGGGCCATAGATGAGGCGCTGAAGTATTTCCGTTCCGGCTATTTCGATCTGGGCGGGCAGACGCTCTATGTCTCGCGCACCGGTTTCACCAACGAGCTTGGGTATGAAATCTACACCGACGGGGCCGGGACGGATCATCTTGCCCTTTGGGATCACCTCATGGCTTGCGGGGCCCCGCACGGCATGGAGTTTTCCTCGACCCGCGCGTTGACGATCCGGCGGATCGAGGGTGGTATCCTAGGCAACCTGACGGATATGACACCGGACATGACACCGTTCGAGGCCGGGCTGGCACCCTTTGTGGACATGGACAAGGGTGATTTCATCGGGCGCAGGGCACTTGAGGGCAAGGACAGGCGCGCCTGCCTCTTCGGACTGACCTGTGCCACCGAAGTTCCCGCGGCTGGCTCTGTGGTTCTGGAGGGCAACGCCGTGGTCGGCCGCATCACGGCCGGCACGCCGTCCCCGACGCTGGGGCTGGGTGTCGGCTACGTGCATTTCCAGACCCCCGGTGACTGGGTGGGGCGCAAGGTGACGATGCGTCTGCCCGATGGCACGGTGCATGATGGACAGGTTGTCGACGTGCCGTTCTTCGACCGAGAAAAGAACATTGTCCGCGGGCTGGATCGCTCGATCCCGCAGCGCCCCGCGCACTGAGAAAGGAAGACCGAATGCCCAGTATGAATGATGCCGATATCCTCCAACCACAGGACTGGACATTCCCGGTGCCGATCGCCTACGGGCCGGGCCGTGTGTCCGAGATCGGTCAACGCTGCCGGGCAATGGGGCTGACCAGGCCGCTGATCGTGACCGACCGGGGCAGTGCCGCTCTGCCCTTTGTTGCGCAAGTCCGGGACCATCTGGAAAATGCCGGGCTGTCGTCTGCCGTCTATAGTGATATCTCGCCCAACCCGCGTGATGACGAGATCGCCGCGGGGCGCGCGGCCTTCCGATCCGATGGCCATGACGCGATCATCGCGATCGGCGGGGGCAGTGCGATGGATGGGGCCAAGTCCATCTGCCTGACCGCGAACAACAGCATGGATCTGTGGGCATTCGATTATGACAAGACCCCGCCACACATGGAGGAGGGCACAAGCTTTCCCAGGCTGATCACCATTCCGACCACGGCCGGGACCGGTGCGGAAACCGAAAGCACCGCCATGGTCACGCATGTCGGGAAGGGGATGAAGTTCTGCGTCTGGCATCCGGATCTGAAACCGTCGCTGGCAATTCTCGACCCGGAGCTGACGGTCGGATTGCCCGCCAATCTGACCGCATGGACCGGGACCGATGCGATGACCCACGCGATCGAGGCCTATCTCATGCCGGGGTTCCATCCGCTGTGCGACGGTCTGGCGCTGGAGGGGCTGGCGCTGGTTGCGAAGTGGCTGCCGGTTGCGGTGCGTGAGCCGGACAACCTCGCGGCGCGCGGCGGCATGCTGGCGGGGTCCTGCCTGGCGGGCATCGCCTTTCTGAAGGGGCTCGGACTGGTGCATGCGATCTCGCACATGGTGGGCGCCGAGTTCAACACCCAGCACGGGCTGACCAATGCGATCATCCTGCCGGTCGTCCTGCGCTTCAACCTGCCGGGCATGGACGACAAGGTGACGCGGATGGCGGATGCCATGGGCTTGGCTGACAGGTCCGTGGACGGGTTCATCGCCGAGATCGAGCGCAGGCTCGACGAGATCGGTATCCCCCGGTCGTTGAACGAGATCGGCGTGCCGGCGGACTGCTCCGGGCGCATTGCCGAAAAGGCATGTCTGGACAGCG
>JANSYB010000197.1 GCA_024742655.1 Paracoccaceae bacterium
CTCCCACGTGGCGATGGCCGAGGCGTCGATGCGCGCCAGCGTCGGCTCGATCCCGCCCGACAACCCCCAGACCACGAACACCCCCACCGCCAGCAGCGCAAAGAGCTTGACCACCGCCTCGAGCGCGATGGCCATGACCACACCGTGGTGACGCTCGTTCGCATCGAGGTTGCGGGTGCCGAACAGGATGGTGAAGACCACCAGCCCCGCCGCCACCCACAACGCCGTGGATTGCGGGCTTGGCAGGTCGGTGCGGGTCGGGTCGGCCTCGGCGAAGGCGGCAAAGGACAGCGTGACCGACTGCAATTGCAGCGCGATATAGGGTGTCGTGCCGATCACGGCGAGAAGCGTGACACAGACCGCCAGAGCGTTCGACTTGCCGAAGCGCGAGGAAATCAGGTCGGCGATCGACGTGATCCGCTGGCTGCGCCCGACGCGCACCATCTTGCGCAGGGTCCACCACCAGCCGATGATGATCAGCGTAGGGCCAAGATAGATCGTCAGGAATTCCAGCCCCGAACGCGCCGCGAAACCGACCGCGCCGTAAAAGGTCCACGCGGTGCAATAGACCGACAGCGACAGCGTGTAGACCAGCGGAGAGCGCAGCCATGTCCCCCGCCCCCGCGCCGCCGCCCGGTCGGCCCCGAAGGCCACCGCGAACAGGAAGGCCACGTAAAGGATACTGACAAGGACAAGGACATTGAGCGTCGCCATCGGCCCGCCTCTCAGCCGGTTTTGCGGTCGGGGGGATCCGCGTCGCCCGGCGACAGGCGCCGGGAGATGATCGCCGCGGCCCCGGCCAGAAACACCCAGGCCACGAATATGTACAGCATCACGCTGACCGTGCGCGCGCCCTCGACCTCGCCATCGCCCCGCCACAGAAGCGGCACCAGAAACAGGCCGATCCCCAGCAATGGCATCATCCGGGCCGCATCGGCCATGCGGCGGCGGCGATAGGTCCGCTTCTCGACAAAGACGGGGACCGGCGCGTCGCTCATGCGCTCACCAGCGCGCGCACTGCCTCCAGCACCTCGGCATTGGAAAACGGCTTGGTCATGTAGCGATCCGCCCCGGCGCGCTCGGCCATTTCGACATCCTTGGTCTGGCCGCGCGCCGACAGCATCAGCACCGGTGTGCGCGCCAGGGCGCTGTCCGCGCGGATGTCCTTGAGAATGTCGAAGCCACTCTTGCCGGGCAACATCACGTCGAGGATCACGAGATCCGGGCAACGCTCGCGCACGACCCCCATCGCGTCATGTCCGTTGGAATGGGTTTTCACATCCCAACCGTCCCGCGACAGGATGAAACTGACCGCTTCGATGATGTTTTGCTCGTCTTCGATCAGTAACACTGTCTTGCCCATCCAATCGGCCTCCCATCCGATTAAATTCCAAGCGCGTCAGGCGACTATTGCGGATGTCTGCGCCTGTGTCAAAGCAGACGACGCCCTGTCGCGCGCGCAGGTCAGACGCCGGCCGACAGGATCGACGGCTCTCGCCGCGCGTTACAGTCACCCAACGGGCAAATCCGACATGTTACACCGACGGTTCGTGCCGCGGCCTGCGCCTCGCCCGTCTCTTCCGGCAGGATCAGCATGTGAGATCGCACCAGAACGGGCGCATCGAACCCGGGCGGGGCGACATGCTCGGTCACGGCAAGGGCGCGCACGCGGGTGTCGCCCTGATGCAGCGTGACGGCAATCGGCACCCCGGGCTGGGTCAGCGCCTGATAGAGCGGCCACAACGTGCAGGCCGCGCCGATCTGCGGAATGGTGAAACCCAGAACCGGTTTGCGCAGCAACAAGGCGCCCGCCCCATCGGCCACCACGAGGCCCACCGGCCCGGTGACGGCCTCGGGCATCATCGCCAACCGGCGGAAGGCCACGGCCAGCGGCACATCCGCCTGACGGGCGATCCGGTCCGGGGCCAGGCCGTGTTGCGCCAGCGCGGCCTCCAGCACGTCCATCGGCAGGGCGCGCGCATCGCGGCGGTATTCGTCCAGCACATCGCGCGCCAGGGCCCGGGCGGGCGTCGTCTCAAGCGCCTTGGCCCTGTCCAGCAAGGGGCCCACGCCGGCATCTCCGCCGACGCCCTCGAGGGCCGGAAAGTGAAACCCGTGCGCCTCGAGAAACGCATGCAGTTCGTCCTGCGGGCTCTTGATCTCGGCCCCGGTATCCGGCGCGGCCTCGAGATAGCGCATCAGCGCCTCCGCCCCCTCGGCCAGGCGATGACTGTCCTCGTTGATGTTGCGGTGAAAGCGCATTTGCCATTCGGGTTCCAGTTCGCGGGTCTCGGCCAAGATCGTCGCGGTGGAGCGGATCGAGGTCACGGTCGAGATCACCTCGTGCAGGGACGCGGCCAGTTGCGGGTCATGGGCCAGCCGCTCGGTCAGCACCTCGACCGTGCGCTCCAGCGCGTCGCGGCGCCGGTTGATCTCGCTCAGCAGGCCGGCCCAGCCGGGAAAGCGCCCGGCGAATTCCTCGGCGCGCGACAGCTCCGGCGCGGCCTCGGGATGGGCGGCGGCGGCCTCGCTCAGCGCGGCGATAAGCGTCGCCTCCGCCCCCTCGGACAGCACGGTCGCCTCGACGCCCAGCACCTCGGCGATCTGCAACAGGGTCTTGCCGCCGATTCGGCGCCGGTTGTGTTCGATGAGATTGAGATAGGACGGCGAGATGCCGACCTGCCGGGCCAACTCGGATTGGCGCAGGCCGTTCATCACCCGCCTTTCGCGGATCCGGGTGCCGATCATCGCGTCTGTGCGCATCGGATTTTCCTTTCAATTCACACGGCTTCCGTGACGTAATGGAAATAAATTTACAAAATGCCGCACTGCAGTGTCCAATTCTTTACAAAAAAATTGTTTTGTCAAAGGCTCTTGTTGCCTAATTTTCTTATCCCCTGCGATAATCGTTTTGCACATTGGTGTGATCTGGGGAGTCGCAGAGGAGGCACTCCCCTCAGAGACTTAATGGGAGGAACTCCATGTCCAAGACAAACCTGACTCGTCGTGGCCTGCTGAAAACCGGCGCCGTTGCCGGTGCCGGCGTAGCACTGCCGACGATCTTCACGGCCCAGTCGGCCCACGCCTTCACCAACGAGCCGACCGGCTCCAGCGTGACCCTGGGCTTCAACGTGCCGCAGACCGGCCCCTATGCTGACGAGGGTGCCGACGAACTGCGCGCCTACGAACTCGCGGTCGAGCACCTCAACGGTGGCGGCGACGGCGGCATGCTGAACACGTTCTCGTCCAAGGCCCTGCAGGGCAACGGCATCATGGGCAAGAAGGTCGAGTACGTCACCGGCGACACGCAGACCAAGTCGGACGCCGCGCGCGCCTCGGCCAAGTCGATGATCGAAAAAGACGGCGCCATCATGATCACCGGCGGCTCGTCCTCGGGCGTGGCCGTGGCCGTTCAGGCGCTCTGCCAGGAGGCAGGCGTGATCTTCATGGCCGGCCTGACCCACTCAAACGACACCACCGGCAAGGACCGCAAGGCCAACGGCTTCCGCCACTTCTTCAACTCGTACATGTCGGGTGCCGCGCTGGCGCCGGTGCTGGCGGCAAACTACGGCACAGACCGCAAGGCCTATCACCTGACCGCCGACTACAACTGGGGCTACACGACCGAGGAAGCCGTGCGCGCCTCGACCGAGGCCATGGGCTGGGAAACCGTCGCCGCCGTGAAAACGCCGCTGACGCAGACCGACTTCTCGTCCTACATCGCACCGGTTCTGCAGTCGGGCGCCGATACGCTGGTTCTGAACCACTACGGCGGCAACATGGTGAACTCGCTGACCAACGCGGTTCAGTTCGGCCTGCGCGACAAGCAGGTGAACGGCAAGGACTTCCAGATCATCGTTCCGCTCTACAGCCGCCTGATGGCCAAGGGTGCCGGTGCCAACGTGAAGGGCATCTTCGGCTCCACCAACTGGCACTGGTCGCTGCAGGACGAAGGCTCCAAGGCGTTCGTCAAGTCGTTCGGCACCAAGTACGGCTTCCCGCCGTCCCAGGCCGCGCATACCTGCTACGTCCAGGCCCTGCTTTACGCAGACGCCGTGGAACGTGCCGGCTCGTTCGCACCCTGTGCCGTTGTCGAGGCGCTGGAAGGCTTCGAGTTCGACGGGATGGGCAACGGCAAGACGCTGTACCGTGCCGAAGACCACCAGTGCTTCAAGGACGTGCTCGTGGTGAAGGGGAAAGAGAACCCGACATCGGAATTCGACCTTCTCGAGATCGTCGAAGTCACCCCGGTGGATCAGGTCACCTACGCCCCCGATCACCCGCAGATGGGTGGCGCAGAGGCCAGCCTGGGCTCCTGCAACAACGGCGCCTGATCGCCGCTTGACCTATCAGGGTGGGCACATGGATGCCCACCCTACCCCTGCGCCGGTCCGGCGCCTCCTGAAACCATAGGGGCAGACCGATGGAAGCAATCATCCTGCAAATTCTCAACGGCCTGGACAAGGGCTCGGCCTATGCGCTGATCGCGCTTGGCCTGACGCTGATCTTCGGCACACTCGGCGTGGTGAACTTCGCCCACGGGGCGCTGTTCATGATCGGCGCCTTCTGTGCCGTCACCCTCAGCCGCATCATCTCCGCGTCGCACACGATCATCGACGACACTCAGGTCGACTTCCTTGGCAACCCGCTCAAGGTCGAAGTGCCCTACGTCTATGACTGGTTCGGACAACAGACCGGCGAAGCGATCATCGACTGGGCCGTGCCGCTGTCGATCCTCTTTGCCATCCCGGTGATGATGCTGATCGGCGTGGTCATGGAACGCGGGCTGATCAAGCATTTCTACAAGCGCCCACATGCCGACCAGATCCTGGTGACCTTCGGTCTGGCCATCGTGCTTCAGGAGATCATCAAGTATTTCTACGGCGCCAACCCGATCCCGACGCCGGCCCCGTCCGCGTTCACGGGCTCGTTCGATTTCGGCGCCATGTTGGGCTTTGATCCCAACCTGATCATCTATCCCTACTGGCGGATCATTTACTTCGTCTTCGCGGCCGTGATCATCGGCGCGGTCTTTGCCTTCCTGCAGTTCACCACCTTCGGGATGGTCGTGCGCGCCGGCATGGCCGACCGCGAGACCGTGGGCCTGCTGGGCATCAACATCGACCGTCGCTTCACGATCATGTTCGGCCTCGCCGCCGCGGTCGCGGGTCTGGCGGGCGTGATGTACACGCCCATCAACTCGCCAAATTACCACATGGGCATGGACTTTCTCGTGCTGAGTTTCGTGGTGGTCGTCGTCGGCGGCATGGGCAGCCTTCCGGGCGCCGTGCTGGCCGGGTTCCTGCTGGGTATCCTGGAAAGCTTCGCCTCGATGGGCGCTGTCCTCGAGATCCTGCCCGGCCTCAACCAGATCATCATCTACCTGGTTGCCATCATCATTCTGCTGACACGTCCCCGGGGCCTCATGGGCCGCAAGGGCGTGATGGAGGACTAAGCCATGCTGGGTCTAACGAACAAAGACTTCCGCCTTCTTCTGATCGTCGCGGTGCTGACCATGCTGGCACCCTTCATCCTCAACCC
>JANSYB010000112.1 GCA_024742655.1 Paracoccaceae bacterium
GCGCCGCTGAACCTGCGGGCGGCCACGGGCGATATCGGTATCCTGATGGCGGCGGTGGACGGGTTGCACACGACCGACCGGCGCAAGACGGCGCTGCGCCGCCATATCTGGCGGCCGCGCCGGTTTCGCGCGCTGATCGACCGGTTCTCGGGCCGCGTGCCCGTGCCGGAACACCGCGCGGCGCTGCTGGCGCAGGCCGATCCGCTGCGCGGGGCCGGCCCGATGATCGGGCTGCGCGGCGAGGCCGAGATCGCCGCGCGTCTCGCGGCCCTGCGCGAAGATGCCGCCGCCCCGCCCATTTCCGAAAACGAGGTGGCGCTGCTGGACGCGATCCTGTCGGTGCGCGAGACATCGGACAACGCGCTGGAAAACCTGCGCGACATCAGCGTGGACATGCCCGCCATCGCGCCTGCGGTGGCCCGTCTGGCGCGCCGGCTCGATGCGCTATCGGCGGCGGGTATCGACGTGGCGGCCCTCGATTTCGAGGCCAGCTACGGGCGCACGCAGATGGAGTATTACGACGGGTTCGTTTTCGGCTTTTACGCCGACACGCGCCCCGACCTGCCCCCGGTGGCCAGCGGCGGGCGGTATGATGCGCTGACCCGGCACCTGGGACGGGGGCGTGAAATCCCGGCGGTGGGCGGGGTCATCCGCCCCGGTCTGCTGGTTGAGCTGGGAGGCGGGGCATGAGTGTCAAGCTGGGTGTGCCGTCCAAGGGGCGGCTGATGGAGAAAACCTTTGACTGGTTCGCGGCGCGCGGTATCGGGCTGGGCCGGGCCGGGTCCGAGCGCGAATACGCGGGCTTTGTCGAGGGGATCGACAATGTGGAACTGGTGCTGTTGTCGGCTGGTGAAATCCCGCGCGAGATGGCGGCGGGGCGCATTCACCTTGGCGTGACGGGCACCGATCTGGTGCGCGACAAGTTGGGCCAGTGGGACCAGGCGGTCGAGGAACTGGAAGAGTTGGGGTTCGGCCATGCCGACCTGGTGCTGGCGGTGCCCCGGGCATGGGTCGATGTCGGCACGCTGGACGATCTGGATGCGGCGGCGGCGGCGTTCCGGCAGGTGCACGGGTTCCGGCTGCGGATCGCGACCAAGTATCACCGGCTGGTGCGGGAGTTTCTGCGCGACAATGGCGTGGCGGACTACCAGCTTGTCGACAGCCAGGGCGCGACCGAGGGCACGGTCAAGAATGAAACCGCCGAGGCGATCGCCGATATCACCTCTACCGGTGACACGCTGCGGGCCAATCACCTCAAGGTGCTGGAGGACGGGTTGATCCTGCGCAGCCAGGCCACGCTTTACCGGTCGCGCAAGGCGCCGCTGGACGAGGCGGATCGGGCCACGATGCGGGCCCTGCGCGAAAAGATCGGCACGGACTGAGCGTGTGCGCCGGGCAAACCGCCCCGGCCGCGCCCACCCACCCACCCCGCGCCCGGGGCGGTTTGGCGCTTAACGGCGGGCGTTGAGCGGGGTAGCGTGTTCGCAAACCTGCGAGGTCCAGTCAGATGAAAATCCGCTCCATCACGGCCACCCCCGTCAATATCCCCTTCGTGGCGCCTTACCGGTTCAGCTATGGCAGCATCGCATCCTTGACCAAGACGGTCGTGCAGTTGCAGACTGAGGACGGCGTTACGGGCCTTGGCGAATGTGCCGACGGCGATCGCGCGGCGGAGGTCGAGGCGATGGGCGCGGGCCTGATCGGCCACGACATCCGGCTGGTGGCGGATGCCGCGCGGGCCTGCGTGCCGGGCATGGCCTATTCCCCGTGGGACAACATACTGGCGCGGCGCCGGGCGTTTGCCGGCATCGAGATGGCGATGTGGGACGCGCGCGGCAAGACCGAGGGCGTGCCGCTGTGGCATCTG
This sequence comes from Paracoccaceae bacterium, assembly GCA_024742655.1. Classification (GTDB taxonomy): domain Bacteria; phylum Pseudomonadota; class Alphaproteobacteria; order Rhodobacterales; family Rhodobacteraceae; genus Roseovarius. The sequence goes on from JANSYB010000112.1 coordinate 1,868, forward strand.
CTGGGCGGAAAATGCCGCGCCGAGATCCCCCTGACCGAGTATTTCGCCTTTCGCGATCCCGGCCCGGATCATCCGGGCGAGGGGTCGCCGCTGGAAATCGCACGGTTCTGCGCGGATATGATCGAGCGCCACGACGCGCGTATCTTCGAGGGGAAGCTGGCCACGGTCGACCTGGCCACCGAGGTCGAGATGGTGCGCGAGGTGCGTGCGGTCATCGGGGATCGCGAATTGCGGCTGGATGCCAATGGCGGCTGGGTTCTGTCCACGGCGAAACGGGCCATCGAGGCGCTGCGCCCCTTTGACGTCGCGTGGTACGAGGAGCCGGTGGAAAGCTACGAGGAAATGGCGGCGCTGCGATCCGTCACCGCTGCTGGCCTGTCCAGTCACCGGGTCGATCTGCGCCGCGCGGTGGAATTGGGCGCGCCGGATGCGATCGTGACCAATATCAACGAGTTGGGCGGCATCGCCGGCGCGGCTGACTTCATCCGGGCCTGTGCGCGCTTCGACGTGGGGTTTCGCTTTCACAGCGGCGAGACGGGCGTGGCAAGTGCGGCCTACCTGCATCTGAGCGCCGCGCTGGAGCCCGTGCGCGATGCCAGCCAGACGCTGTTTCGCTGGTATGCCGATGACGTGATCGAGGGCGGGCCTTTCGTGCCCAAGGGGGGCGTGGTGCCCGTGCCCGAAGGGCCGGGCCTTGGTGTCACGCTGGATCCCGGGGCGCTGGCGCGCTGCCATGCGCGGTATTGCGGCGAGGGCGCGTTTCCTGCCGGCCGGGCCGGCGGGTCCTACGGCGGCCGTTTTCACAAGGTCTGAACGCTCACGTTTTCCACATGTAGCCGTTGGGGGCGTAGGTGGCGTTCTGACCGAACGTGTCGCACAGCTCCTCGTCCACCTCGAAGACGCCGGGATTGGCCTCATAGAACTCGGTGATGGCGCGGTTGGGCCCGCCGCCGTAATTCTCGCCCACGCCCAGCTCGACCAGCAGACCGTCCTCCATGCATAGCAGGTCGCCCTTTTGCATCACCGTGGCAAGGAAGGTCAGCGCGGCCGCGCATGCGTCATAGGTGTGCGCCGAATCTTCGAGAACGAACCACGGGCGCGGGGCGTTGCGCAGGTCATGCGCGTCGAAGGCCGGGCCGAGGTCATGCACATCCCCCTGAACAAAGGTGATGCGGTCATCGCTCAGGTCCGGCGTGGTGATGTCGATGGAATAGAGGCCGGTGTCATACCCGTAATTGTCGATCATGTCGGCCATCCACAGCGCGCTGGCGCCCTTGTGGCTGCCGATTTCGATGATCGTTCCGGGCTTCAGATCCCAGATCGCGCGGCCCTGTATCGCCATGTCGATCGGGCTGCGCAGGCATTCGATCCCGCGATAGTGATGTTTCATCACCCCGTCCTGGTACTTCCGCAGGAAGGGATAGGAAAAGGCGGAATCGAAAGAACGCATGAAGCCCCCCGGGTGCTATGGCCCGACCAGTCATGACAGACTGGTCCGGCAGGTCAACGCCGGGGTCTGTGCCGCGATCAACAGGAGGTGTGCGCCGCCTCAGGCCGCCGGTTTCCACAGCCCCTGCCGCACAAGATCGTCACTGGCCAGCCGGATACCCTTTTCGAGGATATCGAACATCTGGTCGATCTGGCTTTCGGTGATGATCAGCGGGGGGGAGAAGACACACATGCTGTAGAGCGGGCGCAGCATCAGGCCCAGTTCACGGCAGTGATCGTCGATCAGGCCGCCGACGGTGTAATCCATCTCGAGCTGTGATTTCGTCGTCTTGTCGGTCACGCATTCCACGCAGCCCACAAGGCCCATGCCGCGCGTGTTGCCCACGATGGGCAGATCGCCAAGCGCGTGTAGCCGTTCCAGGAAATGCGGCGAGACGGCCCGGACATGCTCCAGAATGCCCTCTCGCTCGATGATTTCCATGTTCTTCAGCGCGGCGGCGGCGCAGACCGGATGGCCGGAATAGGTAAAGCCGTTGGAAAACACCGCCTCGTCGCTGGCCTGCGTGATCGAATCGAGCAGTCGATCGGAAATGATCGTGGCCCCCATCGGCGCGTAGCCCGAGGTCAGGCCCTTGGCGCAGGTGATGATGTCGGGGACGATGTCGAAAACCGGCTCGGAGGCGAACCAGTGGCCCAGCCGGCCAAAGCCGGTCACCACCTCGTCCGAGATGTAGAGCACATCGTATTTGCGGCAGATTTCCAGACAGCGCTTGTGATAGCCCGCCGGCGGGATCACCACGCCGCCCGAGGCCAGGATCGGCTCTGCGATGAAGCCGGCGGTGTTGTCCGGGCCGATCTCGAGGATGGCGTTTTCCAGGTCCGCGACCTTTTCATCGAGGAATTCCGCCTCGGTCTGGCCCTCCGCCCGGCGATAGGGGTTCACGTCGGGGAGCAGGTGCACCATGTCCTCGGCCGTGTCGAACCAGTTCTTGTCACGCGGCTTGCCGCAGAGCGAGGCCGACAGGTAGGTCGATCCGTGATAGGCCATCTGCCGCGAGATGATCTTTTTCTTCTGCCGCTTGCCCAGCACGTTGTTGCGGAAATGGACAAAGCGGATGGCGCTGTCCACGGCCTCGGACCCGCCGGTGGAAAAGAACACGGTGTTCAGGTCCCCGGGTGTGCGCTTGGCGATTTCATGCGCCAGCTGCGCGGCGGTGCTGTTGGAGTTGCTGAAGGGCGAATAATAGCCCAGCTTGGTCGCCTGCTCGGCCATGGCCTGACCGATCTCGTCGCGGCCATAGCCGATCTGGACACACCACATCCCGCCCGGCCCGTCGATCAGGCGTTTGCCATCGGCGGTGGTGACGTGAATGCCCTTGGCATCCTCCACCAGCAGGCGCGAGCGGTCCCTGAAATCGCCAGACCCGGCCCAAGGGTGCAGGACGTTGTCCCCGTCCCATGCGTTGAGGGTTTCGATATCATCGCGCGGCATGTCCATGTTGTGCTCCTGATTTCCCGTTTGAAGACGGTATATCGCAAAAATGGACGATCGTCCATTTTAAGTTTTGCAAGCAGCATGACCGGCTTGCCCCCCGTGTCGGACACGGGGGCAGATGACTGGAAACTGGGCGTTATCCGAACGACTCAGCCGCGATGTGCGATGATCGCCTCGGCCAGCGGGCGCGCGTCGTAGCGGACCGGATCGGTGACTGGCAGGCCGGTTTCGGCCGCCGTGGCGGCAATGGCCGCATCGGCCGCGTCTGGGGCCAGATCGCGGGTGTTCAGCGCGATACCCACCACCTTGGACGGGGTCAGCGCCCCGTTCGCGCCCGCCGTCATTTCGTTCAGTTCGATCACGTCGCGCAGGGGCGGGATCACGATATCGCCCGAGGTGTCGAGCTTGTCCATGCCCGCGCGGTGCACCAGCACCATCGCGTTGCAGCACGACCCGCGCATCAGCGGCAGGTTCGCGGTTGAGCCGGGATGCAGCAGGGAGCCTTGCCCCTCGATGATCAGGAAATCATGCCCGCCATTTTCCATCACCATGCGTTCGACGGCCCCGGCCGCGTGATCGACCCGGTAGGCATCGAGCGGAATGCCCGTGCCGGTGATCGAAACGCCGATCTGCCCGGTGGCCAGAAAGGCCGCGTCTTGGCCCATCTGTTGCAGCGATTGCCAGATTTCCAGCCCGGCGGTCATCTTGCCGATGGCCATGTCCGTGCCGATCATCAGCACGCGGGTGTTGTCCAATGTGGCCGCGCGGGCCGTTGCGATATCGGGCAGCTCGCCCACCGGCGTGCGGATATCCCAGATCCATTGCCCCGGTTTGAGGTCCTGGCCCAGAACGTCGTTCAGCGGATCGTGCAGCCCGTTGACGATGCACATGCCCGCACCGACCGCATGCCACAGCACCGACATCCATTCCGCCGGCACCCGCCCGCCCGAGGGCGCGGTGCCCAGCACCAGCACCTCGGCGCCCATCTCGATCGCATCATCCAGTGCGGCGACGATGGGAATGTCGCTTTCCATGCGGCAAAGCTCACCCACGCGCTTGCCGGCAGCGTGGCTGTCGATGACGCAGGTCACCGGGTTGCGGCCATAGCGGATGATGCCCTCGGCCATCTTGGCGTTGATCAGGCCCATCGTGGCCTCGGCGTAGATCGCGATTTTCTGTCTGGGATCAAGCATGTTTCAACTGCCCTCCATGGCCCGGGCGGTCGGCGGGAAGGGTGGTGCCATCCACGAATGGCGCCCCATCCGCCGGGTCGGGATCAAGATTGAGATGGGAATCAAGGTCGATGTAGTCAAAGAGTTCCCCCAGTGACGCACCGGCCGCGATCGAGATCGAGCTTTCGCCCATGCAGCCGATCATCGTGCCAAGCCCGAAGGCGCGGGCCGTGGCGACGATGCGCAGCGCCTCGGTGATGCCGCCGGCCTTCATCAGCTTGAGGTTCACGCCGTCCACGCAATGGGCGAAGGCGGGAATGTCGGTGGACAGCCGGCAGCTTTCGTCGACATAGATCGGCAGGGGGCGATCGGCGAACAACTCGGGCAGTTGATCCTCGGCCCCGCGCACCAGCGGCTGTTCGACATATTCACAGCGCCGGTCGGCCAGCCAGGCCATCATGTGTTTCGCGTCTTTTTGTGACCAACCACCGTTGGCATCCACGCGCAAAACGATATCGGGCCGCGCCTCGGTGGCGTCCAGCACGGCCTGGTACATGGCCTTGTCGGCCTCGATTCCGTCAGGCGTGCCCAGCTTGATTTTCAGGGCCTTCGCGCCCTGATCCAGCAGGAAGGGCACGCGCTGGCGCACCACGTCGGGCGGGTTGATCCCGATGGTGACCGAACTGGCCACGGCGCGGCGAGACAGCCCCAGCAGGCGATAAAGCGGCATGTTGGCCTGTTTGGCCCGCAGATCCCACAGCGCCATGTCGAGGGCCGCGAGCGCGCAGGGCGCGACACCGGCGGCATGGGCGTTGGCCCATGTGCGGTGAATGGAATTTTCGTCCAGCCCCTCGGCCACGAAGGCGC
>JANSYB010000410.1 GCA_024742655.1 Paracoccaceae bacterium
CCGAAAACAAGGATCAGCAGGCTGGCGACCGCCGCCAGAACCGGGCGGCGCACGGCGATGTCCGACAGGCTCATGTGTCGCCATCCGCATCGGGCGCGGTGGCCTCTGGGGCGCCCAGAACGCGTATGGCCGCGCCGTCGCGCAGCCGGCCAAGGCCCCGGACAATGACCTGTTGTCCCTCGGTCAGCCCCGACAGGATCGCGATCCGGCCGCCGGAACGTTTGCCGGTTTCGACCGGCATGCGCGTGGCGGTGTCACCATCGGCGAGGAAAACATAGGTTTCGGCGGCCTGAAAGACGATGGCCTCTTCGGGTACGGTCAGCGCCTCGGCCTCCGACAGGATCAGGCGCAGTGACATGAACATGCCCGCCGGCAGGATCCCGTCCGGGTTGGGCAGAACGGCCCGCGTGCGAAAGGCGCGGCTGACCGGGTCGATCCGGCTGTCCACGGCATCGATTGCGCCGTCGAACTGACGCGCGGGAAAGGCGGCGCTGGCCGCGCTGACCTCTAGGCCCGGTCGCACGCGTGCGAACAGGGTTTCGGGCAGGGAAAACTCGATTTCCACCTCGCCGAGGTCATCGACACGGGTGATCGGCTGGCCCTCGGTGATCCGCGCACCCTGATCGATTTCGGACAGGCCGACCACACCATCGAAAGGGGCGGTGATGACGCGATCGGACAGGCGGCGCTGCGCGCGTTCCAGCTGGGCCTCGGCCTCGGCCAGACGGGCGGTGGACTCTTCGAGGGTGGCCTGGCTGACCGCGTTCGTGCTGCGCAGCTGTTCGATCCGTGCAAGGGCCTGGCGCTGCTCTGTCCGGCGTGCCTGCGCCTCGGCCAGATCGGCACGCTCGATCGTGTCGTCCAGCCGGACCAGCACATCCCCCTCGGCAACACGCTGCCCGGAGATCAGGTTAAGCTCGACCACCCGCCCGTCAGCCTCCGGTACGATCTCGACGGAGCGAATGGCACGGGTGGTGCCCACGGCCTCGACGGTTTCGGCCACGGTTTGCATGGTGACAGGCGCAATCTCGACCGTCACGACACGCGGCCCGCCACGGTCGGTTTCTGCCTGCTGGGGCGGCGCGCCATAGATTTTCCACGCCTCGAAGCCGCCATAGCCGAGCGCTGCCAGCAGTATCAGGATCCCAAGTTGCTTGAAAACGGACATATGGCCTTTCCCACGGCCCGCCCACGCAGACCATGGATAAAAGTAAAGTAGTTGCGGGGAATGGCAACTCTTGTCGCGTGTCAGCCGCGCGGCAGGCTCATCGTCGGATCATAAGGCGACGGCGGGATCACTTGGGCGGGTGTCAGCGTTCCGATGATGTCGATCTCAAGCGCCGTGCCCTGCGCGGAAAATTCAGGATCCACAAAGGCATAGGCGAGGTTCTTGCCGGTGCGGTGCCCCCAGTCGCCCGAGGTGACGGTGCCCACGACACGGCCCTTGTGCATGACAGAGGCGCCAGCATGCGCCGGTGCCTCGCGCCCGTCGATATCAAGCGTGAGAAGGCATTTGCGCGGCCCCTCGGCCCGGCGCGCGGCCAGTGCTGCCTTCCCGATGAAGTCAGGCTTGTCCATCCTCACGAACCGGCCCAGCCCGGTCTCGAACGGATCGAACTCGGTCAGGATATCCGATTTCCAGTGCAGGAAGCCTTTCTCGAGGCGCATCGATTCCACGGCGCGCGCCCCGAAAAGGGTCATCCCATGGGCCTTGCCGGCCTGTCTGAGGGCAAGGTAGGCGGCATGAAGCTGCGCGTTCGGTACATGAATTTCATACGCCAACTCCCCGGAAAAGCTGACAGACATCACCGTGGCCGGTGCGATTCCGATGAAACATTCCCGCACGCTGATCCAGGGGAAGCTTGCCGCCGACCGATCCGCCCGGCTGACCGCCTGTAGCACGTCGCGCGATTTCGGCCCGGCCAGCACAAGGATCGTCTGATCATTGGTCAGCGACCGGATCTGCACGTCCTCGTCCGGGCGCAGATGTGCGGTCAGCCAATCCATGTCATGCAATTCCGACGCCGCCGCCGAGCCGTACCAGACCCGGTCCGGACCGCGCTCCGAGGCCGGCAGGTTGGCCACGGTTGCCTCGCCCTTCACCATTCCGTGATGATTGAGCAGGTAGCCCAGCCCGACACGTCCCGCTTTGCGCGTCACGGCCCCGCAGATCATCCGGTCAAGGAACCCGTGCACGTCGCGACCAGTCAATTCGAAGCGGTTGAACCCGTTGACCTCGGCCAGCCCGACACCCTTCTGCACGCCGCGCACCTCGGCGGCGACGACGTCGAACACCGCGTTGAAGCGGAAGGAATGGGTTTCCTTGAATTCCGGGACTGGCTTGAAGAAATCAACGCGTTCCCAGCCGTTTACAGGCAGAAATTCAGCCCCTCCCACCGCGAGGACCGGGGTCAGCGGCGTGGTTTTGGCAGGGCGTCCCGCCGGGCGGTGTTCATGTGGGAAGTGAAACCGGAATTCGTTCTGGTATTCCTCGATCGCCTTGAGCGCGGTCAGTTCCACATTGGCATGCCTGGTGAACCGGCGCGGATCGAGGCCCCAAGTGTCGTAGCACGCCTCACCATGCACGATCTGCTGCGCCAGAAGCCAACCATGCCCGCCGCCCTCACCAAGACCGGCGCGCAAGCCAATGATGCAGAACGCATTTCTTTTTCCGGGGATCGGCCCGACCAGCGGTGCGCCATCCATTGAATAGGTGATCGGGCCATTGACGACGGTGTGAATGCCCGTCTCGCGCAGGGCGGGCATGCGGGCAAAGGCGCCTTCCAGCACGTCCATCACGCGGTCAAGGTCATCTGGGCACAGCGCGTTGACGAAATTCGGATCGATCCCGTCCATGCCCCAGGTCTTGCAGTCCTGCTCGTAGAAGCCCACCAGAAGCCCCTGTTTTTCCTGCCGGCAGTAATAGTCGCTGATCGGACAGCGCAGCAGGGGCATGCGGTGACCCGCATCGATGATCTGCTGGATGGGTTCTGTCAGGAAATACTGGTGCTCCATGCTCATCACCGGGTGGTGCACGCCCATCATCGCGCCCACCTCGTTCACACGGTAGCCGCAGGCGTTCACGACGATCTCGGTCCGGATGTCGCCCTTGTCCGTGTGCACGGTCCAGCTGTCATCGGCATGTTGCGTCAGCCCGGTCACGGGCGTGTTGCGATACACCTCGGCCCCGGCCTTGCGCGCCCGCCGGGCGAACGCCTGACAAAGTTGCGCGGGGTCGATATCGCCGTCCAGCGGGTCCCACAGCCCGCCCACGAGGTTCTCGGTCGAGATAAGCGGATGGCGCCGCGCGCATTCACCCGCATCGATCACCTCGAATTCCACGCCCATCCCGCGCGCCATCGAGGCGAAATGGCGATAGCCGTCCATCTGCGCCTCGGTATTGGCCAGACGGATGCCGCCATCGC
>JANSYB010000677.1 GCA_024742655.1 Paracoccaceae bacterium
GCGCGACTACGTCGATATCGAAAAGCGCTGATCGTGGCAAACAGGACACCACAAGCCCGGGCCATGTCCCGGGCTTTTGCATTCGGTTCGGACGCGTAAAATTTTACTGATTTGTTGCGTCTGACCACCACCGGCATTCACCCGGAATTTACGCCCGCCATGCGCAAATGCTCTCGAACGCAGCCCGTTCCGGAAGCAGGAGCATCGACATGGCCTTTCTCGCGATCTTTCTTCTCGTCGGTGCTTCGCTGGCCGGTTTGGTGGGGCTGGATGCCACCGACCTTCCGACCGAGGGAAGTGACGGTGCCGACGGGTTCAGCGGCACGCCCGAGGATGACACCTTTGCCGCGGCGGGCGGCAATGACCTGCTCGACGGGGCGGGTGGAAACGACCAGTTGCAAGGGCAGGACGGCAATGACTGGCTGCTCGGCTTTGACGGGAATGACAGCCTGAGCGGCAATCGCGGTGAGGACGTGGTGATCGGCGGTGCCGGTGCGGACGTGATCGACGCAGGTGACGGAAACGATTTCGTCGAGGCGGCCAATCTCGTGGATGAGGCCGCTCTGCGCGCCTCTCTGGACGGGCTGGACTCTCTGACCGATCTCGCATTCGGTTATGCGCTTGCCGATCCCGCACTGGATGGCGGAGACACGGTTGAGCTTGGCGACGGGAACGACACGGTGGTGGCGGGTAGTGATGACACGCTCACGGGTGGCGATGGCGAGGATGAATTCGCCCTCGGTGACTGGATCCAGGATGGTCGCCCGGTCGAGATCACGGATTTCGACACGGCGGAGGATGTGATTTCCTTTGTCTATGACCGCGACGGCCCCACACCGGAACTCAGTTTCGAGGTCGATGAGCGCAACGGCGTAACGACCCTGCGCGCCGACGGGCAGGCCGTTGCGGTGCTGCGCAATGCCGCGCCCGACTTTTCTTTGCAGAACGTGGCCGTCGGACGTTACGCGGCCTGACCCTGACCCGGCGCCGCCTCTCAGCGGCCCTCGTACCCCGGGGGGCGCTTTTCGAGAAAGGCCATCACGCCTTCGGTAAAATCCCGCGTGGTGCCGCATTGGCCCTGCAATTCCGCCTCGAGAGTCAACTGGGCGTCGAACCCGTTTTCCCATGACCGCCGGATCGCCGTCTTGAGGTGGCCATAGGCCACCGTCGGCCCCTTGGCCAGATGGGCGGCCCGGGCCTGCCAATGCTCGGCAAAGGCGTCATCCTCCACGGCCTCCCAGATCATGCCCCAGTCATCGGCCTGCCGGGCACTGACCGGTTCGGCGAATAGCGCCGCCCCCATCGCCTTGGCCGCCCCCATCTGACGGGGCAGCCAATAGGTGCCGCCCGCATCCGGGATCAGGCCGATCCGGGTAAAGGCCTGCAGGAAATAGGCGCTTTCGGTTGCGATCACCACGTCGGCGGCCAGCGCGAGGTTGGCCCCTGCCCCGGCGGCCGGTCCGTTCACGGCGCTGATCGTCGGCACCGGGCACTCGGCGATGGCGCGCAGCATCGGTTCATATTCGTCGCGCAGCACGCGCTCCAGATCCAGTTTGGCGGCATTGCCCCCGTCCGACAGATCCTGCCCCGAACAGAACGCCTTGCCATTGCCGGTCAGCACCACGACCCGCGCCGCGCGCCCGGCCGCGCGAACGGCATCTGTCACCTCGGCGCGCATCTGCGTGTTAAGCGCATTCATCCGGTCCGGCCGGTCAAGGCGCAGAACCGCGACCTCGTCCGAGATGTCGAGCGTGATGGTCTGGTAGTCTTTCACGGGTGGCCCCCTGCGTTTGTGTGCCTGATCAGTGGGGCA
>JANSYB010000520.1 GCA_024742655.1 Paracoccaceae bacterium
CAATCCAAGGTTCACGGTTTCCTCATAGGACGAGACCGCGTCTTCGGCCTGTTCGTATTGGCGGATGCTGACCGCCGCGAGCGATTTCATCGTGCGCACGATCGACTGGATATCGCCCGTCGTCTCAAGCGTGTCGGACAGCGTCTCAAGCGTCTCCATCGCCCTCGTTTCCTTTCCCCTGCCCAAGGGCGTCGCGCAACGCCTCGATCATTCGGGCCCGGGCGTCATCACTCAGCGCCTCGCCCCCGGCGATGTCTTCGGCCAGATCCGAAAGCGTTTCACGCACCGCACGGCGCAGGGTGTCGGCGGCCTCGTCCAGATCCCCCGGCTCAAGATCGTCAAGCAACCCTTCGGTGGCCGCCAGAAGAACGGCGATCTGCTCGGGCACCGGCATATGATCATGTTCGTTCTGGGTGAGCATCGCGCGCACACGCTGCCCTCTTGTCAGTTTGGCGCGCGTCTCGGTGTCAAGCTGTGTGCCGAAACGGGCAAAGCTTTCAAGCTCTTCGAATTGCGAATACATCAGGCGCAGATTTCCCGCCACGGCGCGGTAGGCGGGCAGTTGCGCCTTGCCCCCGACCCGGCTGACCGATGTGCCGATATCGATGGCAGGCAGATGACCCTTCTCGAAAAGATCCGGTGACAGGTAAATCTGCCCGTCGGTGATCGAGATCAGGTTGGTGGGAATGAAGGCCGAGATGTTCTGCGCCTGTGTTTCGACGACGGGCAAGGCCGTCATGGAACCGCCCCCGTGTTCATCGCGCAGATGCGTGGCCCGCTCAAGCAGGCGCGAATGGATATAGAAGATGTCACCGGGATAGGCCTCGCGGCCCGGCGGACGACGCAGCAACAGCGACAACTCGCGATAGGCGCGCGCGTGGCGGGTCAGATCATCGTAGACGACCAGCACGTCGCGCCCTCTTGCCATGAAGTGTTCCGCCATGGTGGTGGCGGCATAGGGCGCGATGAACTGAAGGCCGGGGGCATCATCGCCGCCGGCCACAACCACGATGGTACGCTCAAGCGCCCCGCCGTCGCGCAAATCCTTGATCACGCGCGCCACCGCCGATGCGCGCTGACCGATGGCGCAATAGATCGACAGCACGCCGGTGTCGTACTGGTTCAGGATTGCGTCGACGGCAATGGCGGTCTTGCCGGTCTGCCGGTCGCCCACGATCAGTTCACGTTGTCCGCGCCCGATCGGGATGGCCGCGTCCACGGCCTTGATCCCGGTCTGCAGCGGTGTTGTGACCGGGTCGCGATGCATGATCGGGGGGGCCGGTTGTTCGACCGGCTTGCGGTCCTCGGCTTCGATCCGGTCACCACCATCGAGCGGGCGGCCAAGTCCATCGACGACCCGCCCCAGCAGCGCCTCGCCGACCGGCACATCCACGACACGGCCGGTGCGGCGCAACCTGTCACCGGGCCTGAGCCCACCGGTATCGCCCAGCACAATGACACCGATCCGCCCCGGTCGCAGGCTCGAGGCGATGCCCAGCACGTCCCCGTGAAAGCGCACCAGTTCGTCGGCGTGCAGATCGGTGAACCCCGCGACCTGGGCCACCCCGTTGCTGACCGACAAGATGCGCGCGATTTCCGCCGCGTCGATCTCGGGCGCAACATGCGTCATGGCCCTGTCGAGCGGGTCGAAAAATCCCTCGGCAATGTCGCGCAGCGTTTTCATGCCTTTTCGCGCTCATCATTTCGGGATGTCTCACGGGCGGTGTGCCCGATGTGGCTGCGTGCATCGATGATCTCGCTCAGTTCCGCCTCGAGCCGTTTGAGATACCGCGCAGCCGACCATTCGGCACTGTGATCTCCGATGGTCAGCCGCACACCAAGGACCATCTCGGGATCTTCGCGATATGTGACGTCAAGGTCGCTGGACAGGATCTCATGCAGGGACCGGGTGATCTTGCCTCTTGATGCGCTGTCGATGGCGGCGCCGGAATAAACCGTCGCCTCCGCGCCCTGCTCCGCGGCCGCTTCGCTCAACTTTTCGCGTGTGTCGGGGTCGAGGGATTTCAGACGGTCGGCGAACGTGGCGATCACGCGTTCGGACAGGTCGCTGTCAGCGTAATCCGTGAGAACCTTTTGCGAAATCTCCAATACCTTTTTGCCCGCCGCGTGCCTGATCAGCGCGACGAACTCATCGCGCTCTTCGTCCAGATGATCGCGCCACGCCGCGCGCTTGTCCTCCATCTCCTCGCGAATTTCGGATTCGAGCCTTTCGCGCAACGCGTCGGCCTCCTCGCGGGCGGCCTCGAGGATGTCGTCCTTGCTGTCATCCAGCTCGTTTTGCTCTTGCTTCAGTCGCTGCGCCTCGTCTTCGGCCTCCTGGCGCGCGCTCTTGGCCTCGGCCAGCCGCTCTTCTATGCGCGCCTCGCGGCGCTGCATGGCGTTGGTGATCGGCTTGTAGAGAAAGCGCTGCAGCAGCCACACGAGGACAAGAAAATTGACGATCTGCGCCGCAACGGTCAGCCAGTCGATCTGCAACGGATCAACCTCCTCCGGTTTGCGCCACGAGAGTCGTGAACGGGTTTGCGAAAATCAGGATCATCGAGACCACGAAACAGTAGATGGCGGTGGATTCGATCATCGCGAGGCTCACGAACAGGGTGCGCGTGATCGTATCGGACGCGTCGGGCTGTTGCGCCAGCGACTGAAGG
>JANSYB010000393.1 GCA_024742655.1 Paracoccaceae bacterium
GGCTGAAACTTCATCAGGTGCTTGTCGCCGCCGCGCGTGACCACCTGCACCGCCGAGCCCAGAACACGCAGGGCCGCGATATCGCTCAGCTCAACGGCCCGGCCCATCGGCCCCAAAAGACGCTGGTTGGTCAGATCCCACCGCATGCCCAGCTCGTCCGAGGCCACGTACCAACCGCGCAGCGCGATCGCCGCCAGCCCGCCGATGGCCCCCGTCCAGACATGCGCGTTGCCGATGGCCCAAAGGATCGCCATGCCACCCGCCATCGCGATCACCGACATCCAGGCGTGATCGCGCCAATAGGTGCCCCGGTCGGCCCGAAAGCTTTCGATCACGCGCTCGCCCTCGCGCAACTCCAGTTTCGGCACAAGGTGGGGATTGTCCACGCTCATGACGCCACCCAGATCACAAGCGCGGTCAGCGCGAAGATCACCAGCAAGGCCACCATCGCCACCCGGCCCGACATGGCGGCATCCGACGGTTTCTTTTTCTCGGGCGCGGGGGCGCTCTGCGCCCCGCCCGCCGGCAGCGGGTCGAACTGAACGGGGGGCTTGTCCTCGTTGAACGTCGCCACCAGACGCAGCGGCGCACGCACCTGCAATGTCTGCGCCTGCCGACCAAACGCCCCCGACCCGATCACCAGAACCGTGCCCGACAGCCCCTCGATCAGCACATGGGCATCCTCGAGGTCGTGTGACGACACGCCCATTCCCTGTTCGAGGTACTGGCTCAGCCCGACACCTTCGAGATCCTCGACCTGCATAAGGTCCACGTAATGCGGATCCAGAACCTCGGCGCCCAGTGCCTCCTGCAAAGGCCATGTGCCGTTGCGGCGGTTGAACACCTTGGCCTCCTGCGCATCGAGATCGACATCGAACACGCGCACCACGCCCGTCTCGCCCTCCCTGATCTCGATCCGGTCGCTCATGCCATCACCTCTTGCGGCCGCGCCCGGCGGTTGCGCGCCAGCAGGTCCATCGCGGCCATCCGCACGGCCACGCCCATCTCGACCTGCTCCTGAATCACCGAGCGGTTGATGTCGTCTGCAATTTCGCCGTCGATCTCGACACCGCGGTTCATCGGGCCGGGATGCATCACGATGGCATCCGGCTTGGCGCAGTCCAGCTTTTCGGCGTCCAGACCGAAGCGGTGGTAATATTCCCGCTCGGACGGGATGAAACCGCCATCCATCCGTTCCCTTTGCAGCCGCAGCATCATGACGACATCCACGTCGGCCAGCCCCTCGCGCATGTCGTCATAGACCTCGACACCGAATTCCTCGATGCCCGCCGGCATCAGCGTGGGCGGGCCGACAAGGCGCACGCGGTTTTCCATCTTGCCCAGCAGGATGATGTTCGACCGCGCCACACGGCTATGGGCGATATCCCCGCAAATGGCGATGCTCAGGCGATGCAGCCGCCCCTTGGCCCGCCGGATCGTCAGCGCATCCAGCAAGGCCTGGGTGGGATGCTCGTGCCGCCCGTCGCCGGCATTCAGAACGGCGCAATTCACCTTCTGCGACAGCAGGTCCACAGCACCCGATTGCGGATGCCGCACGACCAGAAGGTCGGGATGCATCGCGTTGAGCGTCATCGCCGTGTCGATCAGCGTTTCACCCTTCTTGATCGAACTGGCCTGCATCGCCATGTTCATCACATCCGCGCCCAGCCGCTTGCCCGCCAGCTCGAAACTGGCCTGCGTGCGGGTGGAATTTTCAAAGAACATGTTGACCTGCGTCAGCCCGGCCAGCGCATCGGAATGCTTGTCCTCACGGCGGTTGAGATCGACATACTGATCGGCCAGATCGAGGAGTGTGGTGATATCCGCGGGCGCAAGGGGTTCGATCCCCAGCAGGTGTGCGTGTTCAAAACCCATCCGCCGCTCCCTCAAGGCTGCCTCGGGCGCTTATAGAAAGCACAGCGCGCGGGGGCAAGCGTAGGCTGGCCCGTCTGCCCACCGCCCCGGTCCAAGGGTCCTTTCCCCCCTTCCCCGCAGCGACTAGAGTCGCGCCATGGAATCGGAAATGGACATCCGCACGGCGCGGGACCTGCTGGCCTGGCAGATCGAGCTTGGCGCGACCGAGGCGATCGGGGATACCCCTGTCAATCGCTACGAAGCACCTGAAAAGCTTGCGAAACCCAAGACAGCCCAGCCTGCTGCGCCCACCCCGTCAGATGCGGCAGATCCCTTGGCCGAGGCCCGCGCGGCCGCGTCATCCGCCGCGGACCTCAACGCGTTGCGCGATGCCTTGGCCGCGTATGAGCATTGCGACCTGAAACGCGGCGCGCGCAACCTGGTGTTCTCGGATGGCCACCCGCAGGCCCGCGTGATGATCATCGGAGAGGCCCCGGGCCGGGACGAAGACCTGCAGGCCAAGCCCTTCGTGGGCCGAGCCGGGCAGTTGCTGGACCGGATGCTGGCCGCCATCGGCATGGACCGGGCCACCGACGCGCCCGAAACCGCGGTCTATATCACCAACGTCCTGCCCTGGCGCCCGCCCCAGAACCGCGACCCCAAGCCCGAAGAGATTGCCATGATGCTGCCATTCGTGGAGCGGCACGTGCAGTTGATCGACCCCGCCTGCGTGGTCCTTATGGGCAATATCAGTTGTCAGGCCGGGCTGGGCAAACGCGGCATCACGCGCCTGCGCGGCGCCTGGGCCGAGGCCTATGGCAAGCCCGCCCTGCCGATGTTCCACCCCGCCTACCTGCTGCGTAACCCGGCCGCCAAGCGCGAGGCCTGGGCCGACCTGCTGGAGCTGCAGGCCCGTATCGAGGCAAGCACATGAAGATCCTTGCCTTTTCCGACCTTCACATGGCCCGCGGCCGCGCCGCCGACCTTGTGACCGCCAGCCGAAAGGCCGACCTCGTGATCGGGGCGGGGGATTTCTGCAATCACCGGCAAGGACTGGAACAGGCGATGCAGTTGCTGTCGGGGATCACCGCGCCCCTTGTCGCCGTGCCCGGCAATGCCGAAAGCGCCGAGGAACTGCGCGTCGCCGCCCTGCCGAACATGACCGTGCTGCACGGTGACGGCACGGTCATCGACGGGCTGACCCTTTTCGGGCTTGGCTACGGCGTGCCGGTCACCCCCTTTGGCGCGTGGTCGTGCGACCTGAGCGAAGATCAGGCCGAAGCCATGCTGAGCCCCTGCAAAGCCGCCGATATCCTGATCCTGCATTCGCCGCCCAAGGGCGTGGCCGATGTCACCTCTGACGGTCTCCCGGTCGGTTCGACGGCCATTCGCGCCGCCATCGAACGCATCCAGCCGCAACTTGCGCTGTGCGGCCACATCCATGACAGCTGGGGCAAGACCGGCACGATTGGACGCACCCGGGTTGCAAATCTGGGCCCGGTGCCCAATTGGTTCGACATCACCCCGGCCTGAAGGAACCCCCATGTCCCGCATCGACGAGTCCAAGGAATTCATCCCCGTTCGCATCGCGCTGCTGACGGTCAGCGACACGCGCGACCATTCACAGGATCGCTCCGGCGATGTTCTGGCCGAGCGGATCGAGGGCGCGGGACATATCCTTGCCGACCGGATGATCGTGCGCGACGAGCGCGACCAGA
>JANSYB010000472.1 GCA_024742655.1 Paracoccaceae bacterium
ATACGTGGGCGCATCTGCTCCGCCGCCAGCCGAACAGGCCCCATCAAATCGGTCGTGACTGTCACATCCTGGTTTCCCGGTGCCGTGTTTACGCCCCCGTTCTCGGGCAAAACCCTTAAACGAGGCTTAACGGCTGACAGCGACTCTCGTCAAGGTTGCGCAAATCCCGGATCAACGCCGCTGAAACAAGGCCAGGTAGAATCCATCGCCCTGTTCCGAGATCGGCCAGCGTCGTTCCTCCCGCAACGGCCAGTCCGGGTGCGAATCGATGAAACCCGCCACCCGGTCGCCATTCTCCTCCTCGAGCACGGAACAGGTCGTGTAGGCCAGATGCCCGTGGGGCCCGACAAGGTCCGACGCCCGGACAAGAATGTCGGCTTGCGTGGTTTTCAAGGCCGCGAGTCGTTCCGGCGTGAGGCGCCATTTGGCCTCCGGAGCCCGCCGCCACGTGCCACTGCCCGAACAGGGCACATCACAGAGCACCAGGTCGAACGGCGCTTCTGCCTGCACCTCCTCCGGCGACAGTCGCGTGACCGTGACACCCGCACGCCGCGCCCGCGCGGGCAGATCGCGCATACGGCCGGGATCGGCATCATGGGCGAACCACTGCGCCTCGGCGCGGGCGGCCAGCGCCAGTACCTTGCCCCCGCCGCCCGCGCAGTAATCCAGCACCCGCTGGCCCGGCCGCACCGGCAAACAGGCCATCGCGGCCTGGCTGCTGGTGTCCTGCAACTCCACGACCCCCTCGGCATAGGCGCGTGCACCGTTCAACCGCCGTGCCCCGTCGCGCAGCACGAGGGCTGTTTCCACCTCCTCGACAGGCTCTGCGCTAATTCCATCTTCTTGCAGTATATCAATGGCCTGGGATGCGTTGCTGATGCGGGCATTCACCCGAACCACGACCGGGGCGCGGCGCCGCAGCGCCTCTGCCGCGGCCGCGGCGCCGTCACCCAGAGAGGCATGAAACAGCGGTACAAGCCAATCGGGCAGATCAATCCGGTCGCCCTCGTTGCCGGGTGCGTGTCCGGCCGTGCGTTCCGCGGCGCTGAGCGGGTGGGGCGCATGACCCTGCCCGGTGAAAAGATCATCCGGGTCGGCCCCGTCCGCCCGCACCCGGCCAAGCATCAGCGCGCGGCCGCTCTCACCGCCGCCAAGACAGGCAAAGGACCGTTTGCAGCGCAGAACATCGAAGACGTGATCGCGCACCGCCGCACGATCCTTGGATCCCGCAAAGCGCGACCGCCGGGCCCAGCCGGTCAATGCCTTTTCGGCGGCGATGCCGGTGGCGATCTGATCGAGGATCTCGATGGCCGCCTGTACGCGTGCGCCGGGGGTCATGCCACGCGCCCCGGCTCCGGTCTGGAGCCGCAGAGGCCAGAGGGATCAGCCAACCCGGTAATTCGGGCTTTCACGGGTGATCTGCACGTCATGCACATGGCTTTCCTTGAGGCCCGCGCCGGTGATCCGAACGAATTCGCAATCGGTGCGCATTTCGTCCACCGTGGCGCAGCCGGTATAGCCCATGGCCGCGCGCAGGCCGCCCACGAGCTGATGAATGACCGTCCCGGCGGAGCCCTTGTAGGGCACCTGCCCCTCGATCCCTTCGGGCACCAGCTTGTCGCTGGCAGCATCCTTCTGGAAGTAGCGGTCGGCAGAGCCGCGCGCCATGGCGCCAAGGCTGCCCATGCCGCGATAGGCCTTGAACGACCGGCCCTGGTAGAGGATCACCTCGCCCGGGCTTTCATCCGTGCCCGCCAGCATGGAGCCCACCATCGCGCAGGACGCGCCCGCCGCGATGGCCTTGGCGAAATCGCCCGAGAACTTGATGCCGCCATCGGCGATCACCGGCACGTCCCCGGCGGCCTGCGCGCAATCCATGATCGCGGTCAGCTGCGGCATGCCCACACCCGCCACCATCCGCGTGGTACAGATGCTGCCCGGCCCGATCCCTACCTTGATGGCATCCGCCCCGGCCCCGATCAGGGCGCGCGTGGCCTCTGCGGTGGCGACATTGCCGGCCACGATCTGAACCTCGTTGGACAGTTTCTTGGCCCGCTCCACGGCAATGGCCACACCCTCGGAATGGCCGTGTGCCGTGTCGATCACGATCATGTCCACGCCCGCATCGACCAGTACCTGCGACCGTTCGAACCCCGCGTCCCCCACGGTCGAGGCCGCCGCCACGCGCAAACGGCCCAGATTGTCCTTGCAGGCGGTCGGGTTCAGAACCGCCTGTTCGGTGTCCTTCAGCGTCAGCAGGCCGGTCAGCTTGCCGTTCTTGTCGGTCACCAGCAGTTTTTCGATCCGGCGCGCGCGCATCAGGTTCTTGGCCTCGTCGCGGTCGGCCGGTTCCCGCAGGATGGCAAGATTGTCCGAGGTCATCATCACGTGCACGGGCGTGTCGTCCGAGGTGGCGAAGCGCATGTCGCGGTTGGTCACGATCCCCACCACGTGGCCCTTGTCATCGACCACCGGGAAGCCGGTGAAATTATACCGCTCGATCAGTGCCTTGGCATCGGCCAGCGTCTGATCGGGGCGCAGCGTGACGGGGTTGTAGACGATGCCGCTTTCGAACCGTTTGACGCGGCGCACCTCGCGGGCCTGCTCCTCGATCGTGAGATTGCGGTGAATGACACCCATGCCGCCCGACTGGGCCATGGTGATGGCCATGCGGCCCTCGGTCACGGTATCCATGGCCGAACTCAGAAGCGGGATATTGAGATCGATGGACTGCGTCACGCGGGTACGTGTGTCGGCGGTGTTGGGCAACACGCTCGACTTCGCGGGAACCAGCAGAACATCATCGAAAGTCAGTGCCTCACGAATCTCCATCGCGCATCTCCTTGGCTGGGATCGTTTGGCGGTTCCCTATTACATGGGTTGGACCGAATGGAAAGGGGCGATGTGACGCGCGGGCGCAAAGGGCTCGTCACAAGCGCGCAGACCGGAGGCCGACAGATCTGAGAAGTGGCCGCTACGAGCCC
>JANSYB010000234.1 GCA_024742655.1 Paracoccaceae bacterium
GATCGCCCCCCCGAGCGCGCGTTCCATCTGCGCCGTGACCGACCGGCCAAAGGCGATCTCGCGCTCCACGGGGATGATCCCGGCCAATGTGTCGGCCATGCGGGGCAGGATCACGAACAGCATCAGGACAATCGCCGCGACAGCCAGCGCCGCGCGTCGTCCGATGCGCCCCCAACTGCCCCTGTGCACGTCGCGCCGCGTCAGATCGGGACACAGGGCGCGTAACTCCGCGATCAGGCCCGGTTCGGAAAAGCTCAGCCGTGCGGTATCGCGCGGGGATTCGTCCCCGCTTTCGCCATGCAATGTCACGGTCAGGCCATAGTCGCGGGCATGGTCGGTCAGCGCGCGCAGCCGGGCCAGCGGCCAGCGCTGCTCTGTCACGCTCTCGCCCGAGAACACCAATACCCCGGCGGCGCGATCAAGGGTGACATCCACCCTGTGGCGTGCCGCGGTTCGCCCGTCAAAATACCGCCCCGCGGCCTGTGCCATCAGATCGCGCCACCCACGTCCAGCGCATCGGCAAAGCCCTCGGCATCGGCCCCGGTATCGGCGGCACGCTGATGAATTTCGTCCAGCGCATCGGCATTGCGCACGGTCACGGTCTGCACCACATGCGCGATGATCGGCTGCGTGATCCAGACCAGCGCCAGGGCCCCGGCCACGGCCAGCGCGGCGATGTAGATACCGGCCAGAAGGACACCGCCCAGCACCGCGCCAACGCCCAGGCCAGCGCCCGCGCTGCCAACCAGCAATGGCCCAAGGACCATCGAGGCAACGACACCAACCACGGCGAACACCAGCCCTGTCAGCAACCCCACGACCAGACCACCGACAAGAACGGTCGAGACGATCACGCCGGTTTCGGTATTCGCCTGGAACGTGATCTTGCCATCCAGCAGCTTGTTGCCGGTCAGGTAGATGAAGCTTTGCACCCGGTAGGACACCATCCCGATCATCAGCCAGACATAGCCCACGAGGCCCATCAGCCCGGCAATCGCCGGTGAGCCCATCGCGGCCCCGGCGGCGACACCGCCAAGCAGAACCACCAACCCGATGATCAGATGCTTCATCGCCGGATAAAGCCGGGTCCAGCTGCCGGTCTGCTCGAACCTTGCATCGCCGAACCAGCTGCGGTCGGTGACGTATTTCTCAAGCCAGAAGGTCTGGCGCGGCAGCAACAGGCCCAGAGTCAGGATGGTCAGGGCCCAATGCCCTATCGCCCGCCAGACATAGCCCCACGCGCCCTTGTCCGCGCCAAAACGCAGCCCGCGCCACCGTGTCCGGGCCAGCTTGTATCGGCGCGCGCGGTACTGGGCAAAGAAGATCAGCGGCACGACCGCCAGCACGGTGATATAGAACGCCCCGGCCTGGGCCAGAAACTCTGCCTCCGTCGTGGGTTCGCGCAACAGGGTCAGGCCGAAATAGAACAGGATCATCTGGATGATGCCGAGGTAGATCGCCAGCACCACGATCGCAAAGAGAAAGCCCAGGAATTTTTCAAGCCCGGTGCCGGTGTATTCGAACGTGTCGCCCTCGCCCACGGTCGATGACCAGATATAGTTGCGAATACGCGTCTTGGCCCAGAAACGGTAGATGCCCAGCGTGACCGCCGTCAGCAGCGCCGTCGTGAACGCGAGGTTGAAAAGCGGGCCTTTCTGGCCCTGATAGTGCCCTTGAATGATCTTGCCTGCGTCCATCCCGATACCCTTTCCCCACATACACGCCTAACGAGATTTGATCCCCCGGATACCCGTTAAGGCTAATCTTCGGCAAGGGGCTGCCGTTACAAAATGTCCCTATCCGCGTTGTTTGGCGGTTGTGCGACCTTCACGGTTCAATTCCGTGACACCCGTGTCGATCCGGTCAGGTAAAGCGGTTGTCCCGCGGGAAACCGCGCGGCGCCATGCGACCGGTGCCGGCGCGTTTGCCGATCCATTCGGCCAGTTCCGTCTCGGTGCGCGTGCGGCCTGCCGGGTCAAGCCAGCTCAGCCCCTCGGCCAAGGTGAAGGTGGTGGCATCGCTCAGCCCGCCATCCTTGTATTTCTGCAGCCGAACGCCCTTGCCACGGCCCATCTCGGGCAACTCATCAAGGGCAAAGACCAGCACCTTGCGGTTCTCGCCCACGCAGGCCACGTGATCGCCTGTCACCGGGCGGCAGACCTGCGCGCGCACACTATCCTTGACGTTGAGCACCTGTTTGCCGGTGCGGGTCTGGGCCAGCACGTCATCCTCGGGGACGATAAACCCATCCCCCGCACTAGACGCCACCAGCAGCTTGCGGCCCGGCTTGTGGATGAAGAGGTCCACGATATCGGATTCGTTGGGCAGATCAACCATCAGGCGCAGCGGTTCTCCCATCCCGCGCCCGCCGGGCAGATTGGCGGCGCTCAGTGTATAGAACCGCCCGTTCGTGCCAAAGACCAGCAACCGGTCGGTCGTCTCGGCATGAAAGACGAACCGGCCCTCGTCGCCATCCTTGAACTTCAGCTCGCGATCAAGGTCGATATGACCCGACATCGCGCGGATCCAGCCCATCTTGGAACAGACAACCGTGATCGGCTCCCGGTCGATCATCGCCTCCAGCGGCACCTCTTCGACCTCGCCCGCCTCGGCGAACGCGGTCCGGCGCGCGCCACCGTCGAACGCCTTGCCAAAGGTCTTGCGCACCTCGCGCAGCTGCTCGGCAATGGCGTCCCATTGCAGGGTCTCATCCTCAAGCAGGTCCTCAAGATCGGCGCGCTCTTCCATCAGCGCGTCGCGTTCGCGAACCAGCGCCTCTTCCTCCAGCCGGCGCAGGCTGCGCAGACGCATGTTCAGGATCGCCTCGGCCTGCACATCCGAAAGACCGTTCTCGCGGCCCTCATAGCTTTGCGGCACCTCGCGGTCGGGCGCGGTTTCGGACAGGACGCCCGTCGCCTCGGCCTCGGCATCCGCGACAAGGCGCAGGGCGTCGATATCCACACCCTCGAGCGGCGAGCGGTACTCGGCCTCGCTCATGGCGCGGGTCAGGGTGGCCTGGTGCGGTGTGCTCCAGTCCTCGTACATCAGCGCGATCTTGGGTTCATCGTCATAACGGATGATCTCTATCACCCGGTCGAGGTTCAGGAACGCGGTGATCAGGCCCTGCAACACCTCGAGCCGGTGGTCGATCTTGGCCATCCGGTGACGTGAGCGCCGGATCAGCACCTCGCGCCGGAAATCGAGGAAGGCGCGCAGCACCTCCTTCATCGAGCAGACCTTGGGCGTCACGCCGTCGATCAACACATTCATGTTGAGCGAGAACCGCACCTCCAGATCAGAGTTGCGAAAGAGCGTGCCCATCAGAACCTCCGGGTCCACGTTCTTGGAGCGCGGCTCAAGCACCATGCGGATGTCATCGGCACTTTCGTCGCGCACATCGGCGAGGATCGGCACCTTCTTGGTCTGGATCAGCTCGGCCAGCTTCTCGATCAGCTTGGATTTCTGCACCTGGTAGGGGATTTCGGTGACCACGATCTGCCATTGGCCGCGGCCCAGGTCCTCGACCTCCCACTTGCAGCGCAGGCGAAACGACCCGCGCCCGGTGCGATAGGCCTGCGCGATGTTCTCGGGCGGCTCCACGATCACGCCGCCGGTGGGGAAATCCGGGCCGGGCACATAGTTCAACAGCGTGTCGTCGCGCGCATCCGGCGTCTTGATCAGGTGCAGGCAGGCATTGCACAGCTCTTCGATATTGTGCGGGGGGATGTTGGTGGCCATGCCCACCGCGATCCCGCTCGATCCATTGGCCAGCAGGTTGGGAAACTGCGCCGGCAAGACCACGGGTTCGCGCAGCGTGCCGTCATAGTTGTCGCGGTAATCGACGGCGTTCTCGTTCAACCCCTCCAGCATGGCCTCGGCCACGATGGTCAGACGGGCCTCGGTGTATCGGCTCGCGGCGGGGTTGTCGCCATCGATATTCCCGAAATTCCCCTGCCCGTCGACCAGCGGGTAGCGGACGTTGAAATCCTGCGCCAGACGCGCCATGGCGTCATAGATCGCGGCATCGCCATGCGGGTGGTAGTTGCCCATCACGTCGCCGCTGATCTTGGCCGACTTCCGAAAGCCCCCGGTTGCGCTGAGGCGCAATTCCCGCATGGCAAACAGAATCCGGCGATGCACGGGCTTCAGCCCGTCACGCGCATCGGGCAGGGCACGGTGCATGATCGTGCTGAGCGCATAGGTCAGGTAACGCTCACCGATGGCGCGGCGTAGCGGTTCTGCCACAGCGGCCGGTTCGCCTTCGGGGCCTATATTGGGGTCGTCGACCAAATCACTCATAGATGATGTGATACCCCCCGGATAAATCGCCGTAAAGCACCAGATGGGGAAATGACCCGGGTTTTCCCATGATCCACGTGAACGAATCGTGTAGGTTGCAATCCACGACGTTTTTGTTGGGCTTTTTGACCGGTACGGTAATTCGGGAGATCCACGGTATGTGGCGTTTTATTCTGGTGACTTTCGCCTTTCTGGGCTGGTCCTTTTACGAACTCAGCGGTGGGGCCGACTATCGGCCGCATGACAACTCTATTCAGGCGCGCGCCAAGGCTGGCGATCTGCGCCCGGTTGAGGTTGACGTCGCCAAGATCGAGACCGTGACAGGGGCATCCGACGCGACTGACACGCCCTCCGTTTCCATCGTCGGCCTGTCTGAGGCCGCGACGGACAAGGCCGACCGGGTCCAGGTCACGCTGGCCTCTGTCAGCACCACGGCCGCGACCGAAACCGCCGCCAAGACCGACATCCTGACCCGGCCCGATCCCGCCTCCGTGGATCAGGCCGTCGCAAAGGCGCTGACCGAAGGCGCATCCGCCGTTCAGCCGGACGAGGATGACGCCGCGCCCACCGCCGCCTGGCCCGGCGCGATCGAACTTTTCGCCATGAAAGAACAACAGGCGACTTTGCGCGCGCAGGCCGAGGCCGCGGCGCGGGCCGCAATGGATATCCGTTATGTCACCGGCAATGTGGTCAACATGCGCGGCGGGCCCGGCACGGAATTCGGCAAGGTCGCCAAACTGACCGAAGGCACC
>JANSYB010000153.1 GCA_024742655.1 Paracoccaceae bacterium
GGCCACGTCGAAGGGCTGCGACAGGAAGCGCTGGATTTTCCGGGCGCGCGCCACGGTCAGCTTGTCCTCTTCGCTCAGTTCGTCCATGCCGAGAATGGCAATGATGTCCTGAAGCGACTTGTAACGCTGCAGGATACCCTGAACGTCACGCGCCACCTTGTAGTGCTCTTCGCCCACGATCGCCGGATCCATCAGGCGCGAGGTGCTGTCAAGCGGGTCCACGGCCGGGTAGATGCCCAGTTCCGAGATCGCGCGCGACAGAACGGTCGTGGCGTCGAGGTGCGCAAAGGTCGTGGCCGGTGCGGGGTCGGTCAGGTCGTCCGCAGGCACGTAAACGGCCTGGATCGAGGTGATCGAACCCTGCTTGGTCGAGGTGATGCGTTCCTGCATCTGTCCCATGTCGGTGGCCAGCGTCGGCTGATAGCCCACGGCAGAAGGGATACGACCCAGAAGCGCCGACACCTCGGAGCCCGCCTGCGTGAAGCGGAAGATGTTGTCCACGAAGAACAGAACGTCCGTGCCCGACTGGTCACGGAACTGCTCGGCCAGCGTGAGGCCGGTCAGTGCCACACGGGCACGCGCGCCCGGAGGCTCGTTCATCTGGCCATAAACCAGCGCCACCTGAGAATTTTCCAGATTGTCGGGGTCGATCACGTTGGATTCGATCATCTCGTGATAAAGGTCGTTGCCCTCACGGGTCCGTTCACCGACGCCCGCGAACACCGAGTAGCCCGAGTGCACCTTGGCGATGTTGTTGATCAGTTCCATGATCAGAACCGTCTTGCCCACGCCGGCACCGCCGAAGAGGCCGATCTTGCCGCCCTTGGCGTAGGGAGCCAGCAGGTCCACCACCTTGATGCCGGTTTCAAGGATTTCCGACTCGGTCGACTGTTCCTCGAAGGCCGGGGCAGGCTGGTGGATGGCGCGGGTTTCTTTGGCCTTGATCGGCGCGCCCTCGTCCACCGGCTCGCCGATGACGTTCAGGATGCGGCCCAGGGTCGCGTCGCCGACCGGCACACTGATCGGGCCGTCCATGTCGGTGACTTGCTGACCGCGCACGAGGCCTTCGGTGGCGTCCATCGCGATGGTGCGCACGGTGTTCTCACCGAGGTGCTGTGCCACCTCCAGAACAAGGCGCTTGCCGTTGTTGTCGGTTTCGAGCGCGTTCAGAATTTCCGGCAGATGGTCTTCGAACTGAACGTCGACCACGGCGCCGATCACCTGGGTGATTATGCCTTTTGCGTTTGCCATGTCTCGTTTCTCCGGTTGTCTCGTCAGAGCGCTTCAGCGCCCGAAATGATTTCAATAAGCTCGTTGGTGATCACGGCCTGACGCGAGCGGTTGTACTCGATCGTCAGCTTGTCGATCATCTCTCCGGCGTTGCGGGTGGCGTTGTCCATCGCGGACATCCGCGCGCCCTGTTCCGAGGCGCCGTTTTCCAGCAACCCGCTGAAAATGGCCGTCGCCACGGCGCGCGGCAACAGATCGCGCAGGATCGCCACCTCGTCCGGCTCGTAGTCGTAGAACGCGTCATTCTCTTCCGCGCCCTCTTCGACGTCGAAATCGGCGGGAATGATCTGCTGCATGGTCGGGATCTGGGACACGACGTTCTGGAACTTCGAGTAGAAGATCTTGGCGACGTCGAATTCCTCGGCGTCGAACCGATCCAGTACGTTCTGCGCAACAGCCTGCGCATCGGCATAGCCGACATTGCGCACACCCGTCAGGTCGACATGGTCAACGAAAAGATCGGAATGGTCACGCTTGAGCGCGTCGCGACCCTTTTTGCCGACGGTGACGATCTTGACGGTCTTGCCCTCGGCTTTCAGCTTTTCGATCTCGGCGCGAGCGAGCTTGGCGATGTTCGAATTGAAACCGCCACACAGGCCACGCTCCGCTGTCATCACGACCAGCAGATGCACCTTGTCGTCGCCGGTTCCACTCAGCAGTTTGGGCGCACCCTCACCGTCGCCGATCGAGGAGGCCAGCTTGGACATCACGGCATTGAACCGCTCCGCGTAGGGGCGCGCCATTTCGGCGGACTCCTGTGCGCGACGCAGCTTGGCCGCGGCCACCATCTGCATGGCCTTGGTGATCTTGCGGGTCGATTTGACCGACTCGATCCTTGTTTTAAGGTCCTTAAGACTCGGCATTGCCTCGTCCCCCCTTATGCGAAGTCAGCGGCGAACTCGTCCAGCGCGGCCTTGATCTTGTCCTCGGCTTCGCCTTTCACCTTGGGATCTTCCTTGGTGATGTAGTCGAGAAGATCCTGATGCTTGGACCGCAGGTGGTTCAGCATACCTTCCTCGAAGCGACCAACCTGATCGACCTTGATCTTGTCGAGATACCCGTTGGTGCCGGCATAGATGACGCAGACGATTTCCGCGTTGGTCAGCGGCGAGTATTGCGGCTGCTTCATCAGCTCGGTCAGGCGTGCGCCACGGTTCAGCAACTGTTGCGTGGCGGCATCGAGGTCTGAGCCGAACTGCGCGAATGCCGCCATCTCGCGATACTGGGCCAGCGACAGTTTAACCGGACCGGCGACGGATTTCATCGCGTTGGTCTGGGCCGACGAGCCCACGCGCGACACCGAAAGACCGGTGTTCACGGCCGGGCGGATACCCTGGTAGAAGAGTTCCGTTTCAAGGAAGATCTGGCCATCGGTGATCGAGATCACGTTGGTCGGAATAAAGGCCGACACGTCGCCACCCTGCGTTTCGATGATCGGCAGAGCCGTCAGCGAGCCCGCGCCGTTGTCCTCGTTCAACTTCGCCGAACGCTCCAACAGGCGGGAGTGGAGGTAGAAAACGTCGCCAGGATAGGCTTCGCGGCCCGGCGGACGGCGCAGCAGAAGCGACATCTGGCGATAGGCGACCGCCTGCTTGGACAGGTCATCATACACGATCAAGGCGTGACGGCCGTTGTCGCGGAAATGCTCGGCCATCGCGGTTGCCGAATAGGGTGCCAGAAACTGCATCGGCGCGGGGTCCGAGGCGGTCGCGGCCACAACGATGGAGTATTCCATCGCGCCGTTTTCCTCGAGCTTCTTGACCAGCTGCGCCACGGTCGAGCGCTTCTGGCCGACGGCGACGTACACGCAATAGAGTTTCTTGCTTTCGTCATCGCCGGCGGCTTCATTGTAGACCCGCTGGTTCAGTATCGCGTCAAGCGCCACAGCGGTCTTGCCGGTCTGACGGTCGCCGATGATAAGTTCCCGCTGGCCACGGCCGATCGGGATCATGGCGTCGACCGACTTCAGGCCGGTGGCCATCGGTTCATGCACGGATTTACGGGGGATGATGCCCGGCGCCTTGACGTCCGCAACGCCGCGATTCTTCGTCTTGATCGGGCCCTTGCCATCCAGCGGGTTGCCCAGACCGTCGACAACGCGGCCCAGCAGCTCGTCACCGATCGGCACGTCCACGATCGACTTGGTGCGCTTGACGGTGTCACCTTCCTTGATGTCCCGGTCCGAGCCGAAGATCACGACACCGACGTTGTCGGTCTCGAGGTTCAGCGCCATGCCCATGATGTTGCCGGGGAATTCCACCAGCTCACCGGCCTGAACGTTATCGAGGCCGTACACGCGGGCGATACCGTCGCCAACCGACAGCACGCGGCCCACTTCGGCGACTTCGGCTTCCTGTCCGAAATTCTTGATCTGGTCCTTCAGGATCGCAGAAATCTCTGCAGCTTGGATACCCATTTATCCGACCTCTTTCATTGCATTCTGGAGGGAGTTGAGGCGCGAGCGGATCGAGGTGTCGATCATCTTCGAGCCAACCTTAACGACAAGACCGCCAATGAGGCTTTCATCGACGGTCGCATTGATCTTGACGTCCTTGCCGACGGTCTTCTTCAGAGTCTCGGCAAGTTTCTTGGACTGGGCCGCGCTCAGCTTGGTCGCGCTGACCACGTCGGCGGTCATTTCGCCCTTGGCCTCGGCGATCATTGCGCGAAGCTGATTGATGAGCTGAGGCAGCACGAACAGGCGGCGTTTGCGGGACATCAGGGCCAGACCGTTCTGAAGGTCCGGCACGAGGCCCATCTTGTCCGCGATGGCGGCAATGGCCTTGCCCTGATCCTCGCGACTGACGACCGGGCTGGCGATCAGATCACGCAGGTCGGCACTGTCATCAAGGGCGTTGGCAAGGTCGGTCAGGTTAGATTCGAGCTTGGGAAGCGATTTGCTTTCCTGTGCAAGCTCGAAAATGGCGGTGGCATAGCGTTCGGCGATGCCGGTAGAGATCGAAGCTGGTTCGGACACGTCCACCCTTCCGATTATCTGACCCCGGCTTGACAAAAGACGGCGCACGGGCCGTCTTTCCGGGGAGGTTGGTCACAGTGCTCGTGCACGAACACCGATTTTCGGCTGCGGTGTAGCAGAGCCTTTGCAACCCCGCAAGCCGCTCAACGCGCGATGTATACTGTGGGATACCTTTTATTATCAAAGCATTACCCCACCTGCGACCGAATGCGCAGATTTACAGACACGAAAAAGGACACTTTTACGCACGATTTTTCGATTCCTTCGCGCAAGAGGTGGTCAATCCAGCGCCGGTCCGTTACCGCTAGCAGCCCGTTGCCGCGTATCAGCGGCCTGTACCGGCTGCGCGGATCAAGCCGACAGAAGACGGTCGTTTTGACCTTTTCCGGCCCGGTCGGCTGGTGTAGCCGGGACCGACAAATGCGGACAGGGCAATGGTACGTGCAGGATTGATTATAACGGCAACGCTGGCCATTGCGGCGTATATCGCACGCGAGACCCTGACGCCGTCCTCGGGCGGGCCACCCACCCTGCCCTTCACCGACAAGCAGCTGCATGCAATGGCATTTGGCCTCTTGCTGTTGCCCACCGCCCTTCTGGCCCCGCGCGCCATGCTGGTGGCCGCGCCGCTTGCCTTGATCTACGGCGGCATCATCGAAGTGATCCAGCCTTATGTCGGACGCACCGGCGAATGGGCCGACCTGCTGGCCGATGGTGTCGGGATTGCCGCGGCCTGTGTGCTGGCGTTGATCGTTGTGGCCTTGCGGCGCAAGGCCTGAGCGCGCGGGCCATCGCACCTCAGACCGGCTTGGCCTCTGGCCGTGGATTGAGAACGCCAAGCGGTTTGCGCACAGTCTCTCGCAGGCCCGGTCCACTGGGGGCGTGCACGCGCTTGGATGCCTGAACGATCAGCACCCCACCGGCTGCCACCATCGACAGTTTGCCGCCCAGTTTCTCCCACATGCCGGCGGTCTTGCGCCAGAAACGCTTGTCCGATGGGGGCTGGAACAGGGTGGTGACATGCCGTTCCGGCAGGAAGTGATGCGCTTTCAACTGACTTTCCAGCTGCGACTGGCTGTAGGGACGGCCGTACCCGAACGGGGTGCGGTCGGAGCGGGACCACAGGCCCGCCCGGTTGGGCACCACGAACAGAACCGACCCGCCCGGCCCAAGCACGCGCCAGCATTCTTCCAGCAACGCAGAGGGGCGTTCGGATGTTTCAAGCCCGTGAACGAGGATCAACTTGTCGATATGGCCCGTTTCGACCGGCCAGAACGTTTCCTCGCACAGGACACTGACACTGGGCATGTCCTGCGGCCAGCGGATCACGCCTTGTGGGGCGGGCATCAGGGCGATCGTGCGGCGACTGTCGCGCAGATAGGGGCGCAGGAAAGGCACCGCAAAGCCATACCCGGCAACGGTCTGGCCCTTGGCCTCGGGCCATAGTGACGTGATCTGTTCGCGCACGGTCTTCTGCACAGCGCGGCCAAGCGTGCTGCGATAATAGAAGTTTCTGAGATCCTGCACGTCGAGATGCATTGCAGCCCGGCCCTGTATCCGTCAGTCTTGCAGCGTAGCACTAACGGGGAAATGGGGAAACACAATGACACTGCAGATCGTAACCGTGCCCTGCCTTTCGGACAATTACGCCTATCTCGCGCACGACCCGGAGACCGGCGAGACCGCCGTTGTCGATGTGCCCGAGGCCGCCCCGATCCTCAAGGCGCTGGCCGATCGCGGCTGGCAGGCGACCCAGGTCCTGATAACGCATCATCACGCGGATCACGTACAGGGCCTGTCAGAGGTGCTGGCCGCGGATCCGGGGGCCAAGGTGACCGGCGCAACCACCGATGCCCACCGCCTGCCCGCGCTCGATATCTCGGTCGCCGAAGGTGACACCGTCACGATCGGCAGCGAGACGGGCACCGTGATCGACGTCTCGGGCCACACTGTCGGCCATGTCGCGTATCACTTTCCCGAGAGCGAGGTCGTTTTCACC
>JANSYB010000127.1 GCA_024742655.1 Paracoccaceae bacterium
ATCGAAAGCAACCTGTCGGTCAACGGACAAAGCTGGCCCATCGAGATCACGCTGACCAACCGCTCCTCGATGACCTCGCGGATGCTGCTGGGGCGGCAGGCGATGAAGGATCACATCTCGATCGTGGCCACCGACCGGTTCCTGCAGCCCGAACTGAATTTCGACATCTACCACACCCGCAAGATGCGCGAGGTGCAGCCCAACCGCGCCCTTCGTGTCTGTGTTCTGAGCCGAGAGGACAACTATTCCACCCGCCGCCTGGTCGAAGAGGGCGAAAAACGCGGCCATACCGTCGAGGTCATCAACACCACGCGCGCCTACATGGCGATCAACACGCTGGCGCCCGAGGTGCATTACGACGGCACCCGCCTGCCCCGGTATGACGCCGTGATCCCGCGCATCGGTGCCTCGATCACGCCCTACGGCACGGCTATCGTGCGCCAGTTCGAAACCATCGGCACCTATTGCGTGAACCCCTCGGCGGGCATCACCGCCAGCCGCGACAAGCTGCACGCCCACCAGCTGATGGCGCGCGCCAAGGTGGGCATGCCCAACACCGCTTTCGCCGCCTCGCCAAAGGACACCGGCAACCTCATTGGCCTCGTGGGCACCGCCCCGCTGATCGTCAAGCTGCTGGAATCGACCCAGGGCAAGGGCGTGGTGCTGGCCGAGACGAAAAAGGCCGCCGAGTCGGTGATCGATGCCTTCCGCGGGCTCAAGGCCAATTTCCTCGTGCAGGATTTCGTCAAGGAGGCCGCCGGCGAGGATATCCGATGTCTGGTGGTGGGCGGCAAGGTCGTGGCCGCGATGAAACGCACCGGCGCCGACGGCGATTTTCGCTCCAACCTGCATCGCGGCGGCTCGGCCAAATCCGTGCGCATCACCAAGGTCGAGCGCGAAACCGCCCTGCGCGCGGCCAAGGCCTTTGGGCTCAACCTCGCCGGGGTGGACCTGCTGCGCTCGGAATCCGGACCCAAGGTGCTGGAAGTCAACTCCTCGCCCGGGCTGGAAGGGATCGAGAAATCGACCGGCAAGAACATCGCCGGCCTGCTGTATGAAATGATCGAAACCCAGGTTCGCCCGGAGCCGATCCGGCGGCGGCGATCAAAGCCTTGAGATCGCAAGATATTGCGCGCTACTCGTTGTCGATCGCGGCCTCATCGCACAAAACCTCGATCAAGCCCTCCATCGTCTCCAAATGAGACTGCGCCGCGTCCTGCTGCGTCTTGACCGCCGCCGGTCCGGCACCCTGCCCGCGCGCATCGGGCGCGTCTTCAAAAAAATGCCTGGCCAGGATCTGCATGACGTGCCGCACGCCCTTTTCCAGCACCTCACGTCCGTCCGGCGCATAGTAGCGCGCCCGGATCTTGGGGCTGGTAATGATTTCGTAGGACGGAAAATACTGACAGGCCTCGAAGCTGTTGCACACTTTTTCTGCGGCAATTCGAAGAACCGCCTTGGAATAGGTCGTGGAAACCCAGCAATTGCGATCCTCGAACGTGGCATTCAGCGGCACCGGTGAAACGGTCACGATGAAGCGAACCTTGGGATTGATCTCTCGAATGAATTCGAAGGCTTTCGTCAGGTCCGCTGTTGTCTCCACCTCATCGAAGTTTCTGAATGCATGTTTTTCAGGGTCAAAGGCCCCTCCGGCAACGCCCGGCGCAAGCGGATAGACGCTGCCGTCCCTCTTGTCGGTCCATGCCTCGGTCAATCCAAGCGTGAAGACGAAAACGTCCATCTCTTCAACTGCCTGACGCACGGCCGCAAGATGTTGCCTGCGATCGGCCTCAAGATCATTCAAGTCACGGTAGCCACCCGGTTGAATTTGCGGGCGGAACGGGTCGACCAGAGACTTTCCATCGGTGGATCGCCAAGCGCCCTCGATGGGCACAAACCGTCCGTAGGCCCGATCCAAAAGCTGCACGAGTTGTCGCGCGGTATAAATGTTGCCATAGCGCGCCGAGAACATCCCGTAATTATGCGCGGTCGCCACTCTGGGCGGAACCAGCGGATGGGCGTTCTCCGTAATGTGATGATTGAAGCCCTTGTTCGTCAGATACCGGGCAACATGCTGTGCAAAACAACTGCCCGCCGTCACGATCTTTTCGTCTTGCCTGATGCGGAACTTCACCTCCGATACAGGATCGAAAAGGCCGGTGCCGGGATCGCCGCCCATGCGTTTCCAGAACTGGCGGTCCGGCAGACCAACATAAGGATGGCCGGATTTACTCGACTGCGGCATGCGTCAACTCCTTCAGTTGCGCAAGAACAAGCGCGCCATAGACCTCGTTGGCATGCGTCGGATCATTGGAACCGTATTGATGCCCAAGCATTCCGTCTTCATCCAGGGCCTGAGATGGTGGCTCCAGACACATTATGCCTTGGTTCGCAGCAATTTCCCGGTAGAGCTCGGTTTGGCATTCATACGCCGTTCGGCGAACGTGCATGGGCATCACACCCTGTTTCAAGGCGTCTGCAAGGACCGGCGCAATCCCACCGTGCTGCACGACCTTTGCCAAAGGCGGCGGTGGCAGAATCATCACAATTTCGGCGCCTGCAAACGCTGTTCTGTATTCTTCGAGAAATTCGACCATGCGGTCTTCGATTATCAGTTTGAGCACATCGCGAAACACCGAATGCGGGATCGATGTCCGTTCTGCCTCGTCCACCTGCATGCCGCCGATCGTCATTTTCTGCGGATGTTCGTCCAGACACAGGATGTTATGCGTGTTTCCCTGGAACGACAGCGCAACCAGCAGAGGGCGATCGCGACCATGCGCCTTCGCAAGCTCGGCGGGACACACATCGTCTTCCCGGTTCAGATTGATCACCTTTACTAACGGATCAGCCGTCCGGAGCGCTGCTGCCTTGATACATGCGGTGTGGCTTTTCCCAATGACGACAATAGAAGTCACGACCCGGTCCTTTTACTCATCATGCCTTGCGCTGCCTTCGCTTCGCCGCGGCCTGAGTTCACGATTTGCCGAACCCAAACAGGCCTCTTTCTGACAATATCCTGAAATCAAATATACACGTGCCACCCAGAGTGGATCGCTGATCCATTAGCGTCAAGGGCAAGACGGCCGTTCAATCCATGGCTTCCCTTTCGTCGGATGCGCCTCTGGACGCCGGGCCACATAAACCTTATATGTTTCGTCAGGAAAAAGACGCAGGTTTGGACATGACCCAACAGCCAGAACCCCTTGAAGGCGCGCCGCTGATTGCCCCCTCGAGCACGGATCACCCGCTTTACGAGCAGATCGTCGAGGCCTGCCGGTCGGTCTACGACCCCGAGATTCCGGTGAACATCTACGATCTCGGCCTGATCTACACGATCGATATCGACGCCGAGAACGCGGTGAAGGTGATCATGACGCTGACGGCCCCCGGTTGCCCCGTGGCCGGCGAGATGCCCGGCTGGGTGGCCGAGGCGATCGAACCGCTGGCCGGCGTGAAACAGGTCGATGTCGACCTGACATGGGAGCCCCCCTGGGGCATGGACATGATGAGCGACGAGGCCCGGCTGGAACTGGGCTTCATGTAAGATATTCAACGGACTGAAAGGCGAAGCACATGTTTGGCATCCCCGGAAAACAGGCCGTGTCGATGACACCCAAGGCCGCGGCGCAGATCGCGAAGCTGATGCAAAGCGACGGCCACCAGGGCCTGCGCATCGGCGTCAAGAAAGGCGGCTGCGCGGGCATGGAATACACCATGGATTACGTGACCGAGGTCGACCCCAATGACGAGGTGGTCGAACAGGATGGCGCACGGGTGATGATCGCCCCGATGGCGCAGATGTTTCTGTTCGGCACCGAGATCGACTACCAGACCTCACTCCTGGAAGCCGGATTCGTCTTCAACAACCCCAACGTCACCGAGGCCTGTGGCTGCGGTGAGTCGATCAAGTTCGAAGGCATGTAAGCATTGCCCGCCAAGCCCCTGCCCTGTAAGACATTTGCAGTCGAACGAGGGGCATGGGCATGACACGCAAACTCGCCGCCGGAAACTGGAAGATGAACGGCACGCGCGCGGCGCTGTCCGAACTTCAGACGCTGGCCGACGCCCATCCCGCGCCCTCTGTCGATATCCTGATCTGCCCACCGGCCACGCTGATCCTGCGCGCCGCCGACCTTCTGGCCGGCACATCGCTGCGCATCGGCGCGCAGGACTGCCATGCCGACGCCTCGGGCGCCCATACCGGCGACATCTCCGCGCCCATGCTGGCCGATGCCGGGGCCACCGCCGTGATCCTGGGGCATTCCGAACGCCGCGAGGATCACGGCGAGACCAGCGAAATGGTCCGCGCCAAGGCCCGTGCCGCCCACGCGGCCGGCCTCACCGCGATCATCTGCGTGGGCGAGTCGCTGGCCGAACGCGAGGCCCGGAACACGCTCGATATCATCGGCGGGCAACTGGCGGCCTCCATTCCCGACGGATGCACCGCCGCCAACACCGTCATCGCCTATGAGCCGATCTGGGCCATCGGCACCGGCAAGGTGCCCACCACCGCGCAGATCGACGAGGTCCATGATTTCATCCGTGCCCGCATGATCCGCCGCTTCGGCCAGACCGAGGGCGGCGCCATCCCGCTGCTCTATGGCGGCTCCGTCAAAGCGGGCAATGCCGCCGAGATTTTCGCCACCGACAATGTCGACGGCGCATTGGTCGGCGGGGCCAGCCTGACGGCGGCCGATTTCTCACCGATCATCGCGGCGCTCGAAGGGTCCGCCTGAACGCACGGGCGCGCCTCAATAGGCCGGACCGGCGATCCAGGGCGCATAGACATCCCGAACGCTCGGGCGCTCACGCACCTTGTCCGCAATGCGTTTCACATTGGCAAATTCGTCCAGGTCCGGATGCCCTTTCGCATGCCGCAGCCATGTGGTCAGCATGAAAACATAGATGTCCGCCGCGCTGAACCGCGCCCCCAGCACCCAGTCGCCCTCCCCGATCTGGTCATCCAGAACTCCCCATGTCTCGCGCAGCCGCCGATTGCCGCGCCGCTGCGCACTGCCTTCCTCGGCCGGCGTATCGACGAACCGGTCCGGGTAATAGGTCAATTGAAACGCGTTCTGTATCGTGTTCGAACAATAAACGAGCGTTTGCAGAAACAGCGCCCGCCCGGGCTCATCGGGCGCCGGGGCCAGCCCGGCCTGCGGATGGCGGTCACACAGAAAGACGGTGATCGCGGCGGCCTCGTACATCGCCCCGCCGTCCCAGCTCAGAACCGGCACCCAGCCATTTGGATTGATCGCCAACAGGTCCGCCGGGCGCGGCGTGTCCATGTCGATCCGCGTGTCGATCAACGCGTAGGACGCGCCGATCTCTTCCAGCAGAACCCGGACCCCCATTGAGGCGCTTTTGTCCGCGTAGAACAATCTGTACGTCATCCCCTCGCTCCTTTTCCTTCCCACGGCTTCATCGTTCCCGAAATACTCCGGGGGTCCGGGGGCCGCGCCCCCGGCCATCGCCTACAAGGGCAGCATCGTGGTCGACTTGATCTCTTCCATCGACAAAAGTGCCGTCACGTTATGCACGTTCACCTCCGATATCAGCGCCTGGTAGAACGTATCATAGGCCCGCGCATTGGCCACCACGACCTTTAGAATATAATCGATATCCCCCGCCAGCCGATGCGCTTCCAGCACCTCGGGCCGGTCCTTGAGCGCCTTGAGAAACTTCGCCTGCCAGCCGGCATCGTGCTCCGATGTGCGGATCAGAACAAAAAAGCACGCCTCGAACCCAAGCGCCTCGGCATCCAGAAGATAGGTCTGCTGCCGGATCACGCCGCCCTCGCGCATCTTGCGAATCCGGTTCCAGACCGGCGTCTTCGAACTGCCGACCACACGCGCGATATCGTCCAGCGATTGCCCGGCGTCCTGTTGCAACGCCATGAGGATTTTCCGATCCAGATCGTCGAGACGAACACTCATTCCTGCTTTCCCTTTCTCTTGGAACACGCCCAGAAATTACTCCTCTGATTGGAACATATGTCCTTTTTCGAGCGCGTATCTGGCGCGATATCGGGAATATTTCCTATAATCTGCCTCAAGTCAAACGCAACGCAGGGCCCACGCCATGAAACACTTTCCGATCTTTGTCGCCCTCGAGGGCCGCCGCGTCATCCTGTCCGGCGGGGGCGAGGCGGCGCTTGCCAAACTGCGCCTGCTGCTGAAGACCGAGGCGCGGATCACCGTCTTCGCCCCCGACCCCGCCCCCGAAATCGAAGGCTGGTCAGTCGCCGGAAAGCTGAGCCTGATCCGGCGCGCGATGGAGCCGGGCGATGCCACCTGCGCCGTGCTTTGCTACGCCGCGGACGAGGATGCCGCCGAGGATGCGCGCACCGCGGCACTGGCCCGTGCCGACGGGGCGCTGGTCAATATCGTCGACAACCTCGGCGACAGTCAGTTCATCACGCCCGCCATCGTCGATCGCGATCCGGTGACTGTTGCCATCGGCACCGAGGGGGCAGCGCCGGTGCTGGCGCGCGCCATCAAGTCCGACCTCGAGGCGCGTCTGCCTGCGACGCTCGGCCCGCTGGCGCGCATCGGCAAGGCGTTCCGCCGCGCAGCCGAGGCGTTGCCCATGGGCCGCGCGCGACGCGATTTCTGGTCCGATTATTATTTCGACGCGGGCCCCCGCGCGCTGGAGCACGGCGGCGAGG
>JANSYB010000316.1 GCA_024742655.1 Paracoccaceae bacterium
CTCTCATCGCCCGGGGCGACATATTCGCCCTGATGCGCATCGGCCCGGGGCACCATCCAGCCCGACAGCCCCTCGGCCTCCATCAACCCGCGCAGCGAGGTCAGCCGGGGCGGTCCCTGATCGGGGCTGGAACTATCGGTAAACGACTGGAACATGGGCACTCTCCTGAATGGGATGGCCTGACAGTGCTACTGGGCTGCGGGCAGAAGATCAATCTGCGCCGTGCTGAGAGGGCGGGTTCGCAGGTTTGTCGTCGGGATGTCGCTCATCCCTTTGCCAGGGCGGGCGCACGGGCGTGCCATCCACGCGCACCTCGCCCGCCTCGTTGTCCACCACGACCGGATTGTCGAAAAGCGTCAGGATGGGGCGCACGCCAAAGCGGCCTTCCATCCAGTCGGCCCAGTCCGCGTTGAACCAGGCCTCGGCCTCCGCGCGGGTGGCGAACTCGTAGATGCCACCGCCGCCGGCCTCGCTGTTGAGATAGTATTTGCGGCGCAATCCCTTGACCTTGTGAAAGATTTTGGTGGACTCAAGGGATTGAAGGGTCACCTCGTCATGTGGGCGTTTGGGCCCGTCGAGGGGGATCTGGACAAGGGCGATGATCATCTCGGTTTCCGGTTGGATCGGGGAAGCGTAGCGGCCGCACCCGGCCTTGCCAAACGGTGTGGCTGCGCCACGCAGGAGGCATTCGCGCTCGGGCCGCGCAGACCCTGGGGGGCTTGTCCCCCAGACCCCCTGAGGTATTTCGGGCCAGATGAAGGACGGGCCGGGGCGCGCGTCAACCGGCCTTGCGGATACCCATGACACGGGCACGCGCGCGCGGGTCGCTGTCGAAGAGCGCGGCGAGCTGTTCGGTCATCGCGCCGGCCAGCTGATCGGCATCGGTGATCGTCACGGCCCGTTCGTAATAGCGGGTCACGTCATGGCCGATGCCGATGGCCAGCAATTCCACCTGTTTGCGGCGCTCGACCATGGCAATCACGTCGCGCAGGTGTTTTTCGAGGTAATTCGCAGGATTGACCGACAGGGTGGAGTCGTCCACCGGTGCGCCGTCGGAGATCACCATCAGGATCTTGCGGGCCTCGCGCCGGGCGGTCAGGCGACGGTGGGCCCATTCCAGCGCCTCGCCGTCGATGTTTTCCTTCAGCAGCCCCTCTTTCATCATCAGGCCGAGGTTCGTGCGGGTCCGGCGCATGGGCGCGTCGGCGGATTTGTAGATGATATGGCGCAGATCATTGAGGCGCCCGGGCAGTTGTGGCCGGCCTTCGTTGAGCCAGCTTTCGCGGCTTTGCCCGCCTTTCCACGCGCGGGTGGTGAAGCCGAGGATCTCGACCTTGACCGAGCAGCGTTCCAGCGTGCGGGCCAGCACGTCGGCGCAGATCGCCGCGATGGAAATGGGCCGGCCCCGCATGGAGCCGGAATTGTCCAGCAGCAGCGTGACCACGGTATCGCGGAATTCGGTATCTTTCTCGACCTTGAAAGACAGGGGCGTGGTGGGGTTGGCCACGACGCGCGCCAGCCGGCCGGCATCCAGGATACCCTCTTCGCGGTCGAATTCCCAGGAGCGGCTCTGCTGGGCCTGCAGGCGGCGCTGCAACTTGTTGGCCAGCCGCGACACGGCCCCCTTCAGGGGCTCGAGCTGTTGATCGAGATAGGCGCGCAGGCGTTCCAGTTCGACCGGTTCGGCCAGGTCCTCGGCGGTGATTTCCTCGTCGAAATCGGTCTTGTAGACGGCGTAGTCCGGATCGGCCTCGGAAATGGGCTGCGGGGCGGGGGGCTCCAGCGGGGCCTCGCCCTCGGGCAGTTCGGTTTCCTCGCCCATGTCCTGGTCGGCCATGTCCTCCATGCTGACCTGGGCCTGTTGCTCGTCCTGCTGTTCTTCCTGGCTTTGCTCGGGGTCGGCATCGGCCTGGGCGTCGTCGCTGTCATCCTCGCCGGTGCTGTCGGGCTGTTCCTCTTCCTCGGTGTCCTGTTCGGCGTCGTCCTGATCCTCGTCATCGATCGCATCGGGATCATCGCCCAGCTGGTCACCATAGCCGAGATCCTCGATGATGCGGCGGGCGAAGCGGGCGAATTCGGTCTGGTCCGACAGCTTTGCCTGCAGATCCTCGAGCGTGCCGCCCGCGTGATCCTCGATGAAGCCCTGCCAGAGTTCCATCACGTTCTGCGCGCCCGGTGGCAGGTCGCGGCCGGTGGCAAGGTGGCGAATGAGGTATCCCGCGGCCACCGACAGGGGCGCGTCCGAGGAATCGGTGATCTGGTCATAGCCGCGGCGCAGCGCCTCGGCCCCGATCTTGGCGTCGATATTGCCCGCGGTGCCGGGCATGTCGCGCGCGCCCATCGCCTCGCAGCGCGCGGTTTCCATCGCCTCGTAGAGGTCGCGGGCCATTTCGCCGGGCGGGGCATAGCGGGCGTGCAGGCCTTCGTTGTGATACTTGTGCCGCAAGGCCAGCGCATCGGCCGTGCCGCGCGCCTGAAGGACCTCGTCGCGGGTCATGCGGCGGCTGACCTGGGGCAGACGCATCGCATCCCCGCTCAGCCCGGCGGGATCGACCGAGTAGCTGACCGTCAGATCCGGGTTGTCGGCCATGACCTTGGTGGCCTCCGCGAGGGCCTTCTTGAACGGATCAGCGGGATTGTCGGACTGGGCCATGCGGACGCCTCGGCAGCGGTTGAACTGACGGGCAACCTAAAGCGATTGCAGGGTGTTGACCAGTGGGGGAGGCCGGGAAAATGCCCGTCTCACGCGGGCAGGATCATGCGCCTGCAGATCGACAGGCGGCGCTGCATGTCGGCATGTGCCCGCGCGGCGCGGTCCGCATCGGTGCCGTAGTATTGCAGCCGCATCAGGCGGGCCATTTCCGTCCAGCCCGTGCTGCGCCATTGCCGGGCCTGCGACGGATCGATCCCGGTCGCGACCGCATGCGGCAGGGTGGCTTCCAGCAGCATTTCGAAGTCGTTCTGCATGCGGCGGGACAGGGCGGAGTCCGGATCGTGGGTGGCGCTTTGGCGTGTGGCCAGGGCCGAGTATCGCCCGGCGCATGTTGCAAAGGCCTGCGCCTGTTCCTGAAGGGTCAGGGGCGATGCTTGGGCGGCCAGCGTGCTCGTTATTATCAGAAAAGCCGCCGCCGCCAGGGGGTACTTTTCATGCCTCATGTAACAATTCTATGACAGGCGTATATCTTTCGTCAATACAGTGTATATACAAATATTGTGACATGCCTGTAAGGCTGCGCGAGAAATGCTGACATCGGGTTAAGACGACGCACGCCCTGCGGGATCAGGCGTTCCGAAAAAAGGCCCGGTCTGTACAGACCGGGCCCTATCGGTTTTTCGGGTCACGCCGCGCCGCTGCCATTCGCCCGCCAGGGGCAGGAGGGCGCCCGGACGGCTTAGCCCAGGCTGACGCTGGCTGCGCTTTCGGGCAGTTCCTCGTCGAAACAGCGCTGATAGAACTCGGCCACGGTCTGGCGCTCGAGCTCATCGCATTTGTTGAGGAAGGTCAGCCGGAAGGCATAGCCCACATCGCGGAAGATATGGGTGTTCTGGGCCCAGTTGATCACCGTTCGCGGGCTCATGACCGTGGACAGGTCGCCGTTCATGAAGGCCGTCCGCGTGAGGTCCGCCACGGTGACCATCTGCGAAATCGTCTTGCGGCCCTTCTCGTTGTTGAAGAGCGGGTTCTTGGCGATGACGATCGCGGTTTCGGCATCATGGCTGAGGTAATTCAGCGTCGCCACCATCGACCAGCGGTCCATCTGGGCCTGGTTGATCTGCTGCGTGCCGTGATAGAGGCCCGTCGTGTCGCCCAGGCCCACCGTGTTGGCCGTGGCGAAGAGGCGGAAACAGGGATGCGGCGTGATGATCTCGTTCTGGTCCAGAAGGGTCAGCTTGCCGTCATGCTCCAGCACGCGCTGGATCACGAACATCACGTCGGCGCGGCCGGCATCGTATTCGTCGAATACGATGGCCACCGGGTTGCGCAGCGCCCAAGGCAGGATGCCCTCGTGGAACTCGGTCACCTGCTTGCCATCGCGCAGCTTGATCGCGTCCTTGCCGATCAGGTCGATCCGGCTGATATGGCTGTCGAGGTTCACCCGGACGGCGGGCCACTTGAGCCGTGCAGCCACCTGTTCGATATGCGTCGATTTGCCCGTGCCGTGATAGCCCTGGATCATCACGCGGCGGTTATGGGAAAACCCGGCGAGGATCGCCAGCGTGGTATCGGGATCGAACTTGTAGGTGCTGTCCAGCTCGGGCACGCGGTCCGTCGCCTCGGCAAAGCCCTTCACGACCATGTCGGTGTCGATA
>JANSYB010000020.1 GCA_024742655.1 Paracoccaceae bacterium
GCTGATCCCCGAGGCCATCGCCTTTTCGATCATCGCGGGCGTGGACCCCAAGGTCGGGCTTTATGCCTCGTTCTCG
The DNA here is from genome assembly GCA_024742655.1 of Paracoccaceae bacterium. GTDB lineage: Bacteria > Pseudomonadota > Alphaproteobacteria > Rhodobacterales > Rhodobacteraceae > Roseovarius. The sequence goes on from JANSYB010000020.1 coordinate 77, forward strand.
ATCGCGGTCATCACGGCGATCACGGGCGGACGCCCGGGCATGATCTCGGCGGCGACGGCGGCGACAGCGGTGCTGATGGTCACGTTGGTGCGCGATCACGGGCTGGAATACCTTCTGGCTGCAACGGTGCTGGCCGGCCTGCTGCAGATCGGGGCGGGCCTGCTGAGGCTGGGCTATGTCATGCGCTTTGTCTCGAAATCGGTGATGACGGGTTTTGTCAACGCGCTGGCGATCCTGATCTTCATGGCGCAGCTGCCCGAGCTTGATCCCACGAAGGTTCCGCCGCTGACCTATGCGCTGGTCGCCGCCGGGCTGGCGATCATCTACCTTTTTCCGATGCTGACGCGGGCGATCCCGTCGCCGCTGGTCACGATCATCGTGCTGACGGTGCTGAGCGTGCTGATGGGCTGGGACGTGCGCACGGTGGGCGACATGGGCGCCCTGCCCGACACCCTGCCCGTCTTCCTGATTCCGGATATCCCGCTGACCTTCGAGACCTTGTCGATCATCTTTCCCTACTCGGTCGCCGTGGCCGTTGTGGGCCTGCTGGAAAGCCTGATGACACAGCAGATCGTCGATGACCTGACCGACACGTCCTCGAACCGCAACCAGGAATGCATAGGCCAGGGCCTGGCCAATACCGCCACGGGCTTTATCGGTGGCATGGCGGGCTGCGCGATGATCGGGCAATCCATCATCAACGTGAAATCCGGTGGCCGCGGGCGGCTGTCGTCTTTCGTGGCGGGCCTGTTCCTGCTGATCCTCGTGGTGGTCCTTGGCGATGTGGTGGCAATCATTCCGATGGCCGCGCTGGTGGCGATCATGATCATGGTGTCGATCGGGACGTTCTCGTGGTCGTCGATCAAGAACCTGCGCGAACATCCCAAGTCGTCCTCCATCGTGATGCTGGCGACGGTGTTCTTCGTGATCTACACCCACAATCTGGCCATCGGGGTTCTGGTGGGCGTACTGCTGTCGGGGCTGTTCTTTGCCTGGAAGATCGCGCAGCTGTTCCGCGTGCGGTCCGAGATCACGCCGGACGGCACCCACCGCACCTATCATATCGAGGGGCAACTGTTTTTCGCCTCGTCCGAGGATTTCATGAAGGCCTTCGATTTCAAGGAAGCGCCCGACAAGGTCACCCTCGATCTCAGCCGGGCGCACATCTGGGACATTTCTTCGGTTGCGGCGGTGGACATGGCCGTGCTCAAGTTCCGCCGCGAGGGGGCCGAGGTCGAGTTGATCGGGCTGAACGAAGCATCCGAAACCATCGTCGACAGGCTTGCCGTGCATGACAAGCCGGGCGCGATGGATCAGTTGATGGGCCATTGAGGAAGGACCGGACCAATGACAACGAACACACTGATCGCCCTCGTGGATGGCTCGGCCTATTCCGAAAGCGTCTGCCACCACGCGGCATGGATCGCGGGGCGCAATGACTGGAAGGTCAAGGTCTACCACGTGATGGGGCGCCGCGACAGCGTCGAGAAACAGGACCTGTCCGGCGCGATCCGGCTGGGCGCGCGGACCGCGTTGCTGGAGCAATTGTCGGAAATGGACGCGGCCCGGGCCAAGCTGGCCCATGAGCATGGCCGCGCGATCCTCGAAGATGCCAAGTCGATCATCGAGGGCGACGGCGCGATCACCGTGGAAACCCGGCTGCGGCAGGGCGACCTTGTCGAAACGGTCACCGCCAAGGAAGAACGCGGCGACATGATCGTGATCGGCAAACGCGGCGAGGCCGCGGGGATGGCGATGGAGCATCTGGGCTCCAACCTCGAACGCATCGTGCGGGCCAGCCACAAACCCGTCTTTATCGCCAACCGGGCCTTCAAGCCCGTCACCAGGGTGCTGGTGGCCTTTGACGGTGGGCCGTCCGCGCTCAAGGCGATCGACTATATCTCGCGCAGCCCGCTTTTCGCCGGTCTGGCGATCAGCCTTGTCTTTGCGGGCAAACAGACGCCGCAGATCGACAGTGCGCTCGACGCCGCCGCCGGTATCCTGCGGGCGGGCGGTTTCGAGGCCGATATCCTGATCGAGGCGGGCGAGCCGGAAAAGGTTCTGGCGCGCATCACGGCGCAGGGTGGGCATGAACTTCTGGTAATGGGGGCCTATGGGCACAGCCGCATCCGGTCGCTCATCATCGGGTCGACCACGACCGAGATGATCCGTTCATGCCGGGTGCCGATCCTGATCATGCGCTGAGCACCGCCGGTCAGAGCTGCGCCCAAAGCGCCGCCGCCGTGTCATCGAACCCGGCGGGGTTGGCGAAGGCGGAAATCGTCATGTCGGTGCTCAGTGCCGCATCGCCGATCTGGACGATATCACCCCGGGCCAGTTCCGAAGCCACCGCCGTCTCCGGCATCCACGCGAACCCGCTGCCGGCCATCAGCCGCCGTTTGATCGCCTCGACCAGCCCGTCGACATAGATCGTGGTTACATTCAGGGGCTGGTGGTTGACCGTGTTCTCGACCACGAGGCCGAGGAAACTGGATTGCTCATAGGCCAGGTACGGAATGGGCGGGCCGTCGCGCCGGGCCAGATCCCAGCCCATCGCCCGCACGGGCCCCGCCGCGGCCACCGGCAAAAGCCTGTCGATGGTCAGGTCCTTGCGCTCGAACGCGGTGTCGTCAATGGTGGGCGTCACGGTGTGGTGGGTGTAGCACAGCATGATGTCCACCGCCCCCTCCACCAGCAATTCGCAACAGGTGCTCAGCGAATCCGACATCACCCGGGCGCGCAGGTCGGGAATGGTGCGCTGCAACGCTTCGATCCGCGAGGCCAGGAAATTCACCGAGATCGTGTGCAGCACCGAAAACCGGATGAAGCGGCGGTCGCCGCGGTCCGCATCGCGAATCGTCTGGCGCGCCTCGGTCAGCTGCGACACCGCCGCAATCGCGATCGGCAGGAAGTTGCGACCCGAATCGGTCAACTGCACCGGATAGGTCGCGCGGTTGATCAGGGGCAGTCCGACCCAGCTTTCCAGTGCCTTGATCCGACGGCTGAAGGCCGATTGCGTGATGTTTCTTTCATCAGCGGCCCGCGTGAAGCTTAAGGTTCGGGCAAGGCATTCGAAATCGCGCAGCCAATTGAGATCCATCTTGGTTTTCCTCTCGTGCCGTTGGGGGCCATGGGTATCATATCCGCAATCCATGCAAATTCGGAATAGTTTGATGAAATGTTCGAATTGGCGGCGTGAAATCGTCTTGCACTAGTCTTTGACCATGACGGTCGCGCGCCACGCAGGCCTGCGACCGGCTGGACCAAGAGACGCCGTAACCGGCGCGATCCAACAGAGGAGAGAACCATGAAAGCCAAACTGAAATCACTGGGCCTTGCCGCCGCGGTCAGCATCTTTGCGATGCCCGCACTGGCGGCCGAAGAGGTCAAGATCGGCGTGCCGTCCTGGACCGGCGCGCAGGCCATCGCACACCTGCTGGGCGCGGTCGTCGAGATGCGCATCGGCGGCAAGGTCGAATACGTGCCGGGCAACAACGCGACGATTTTCCAGGCGATGGACCAGGGCAAGGGCGATATCGACGTGCATCCCGATGTCTGGCTGCCCAACCAGGAAAGCTTTACCAAGAAATACGTCGACGAGGCGGGCACCGTGACCCTGTCCTCGAACCCCTACGAGGGCAACCAGGGTTTCTGCGTCTCCAAGAATTTCGGCGAGGCCAACAACATCACCGATATCGCCGATCTGGGCCGCCCGGACGTGGCCGCCATGATGGACAGCGACGGCAACGGCAGGGGCGAAATGTGGATCGGCGCGCCCGGCTGGGCCTCGGCCAACGTCAACGAGGTCAAGGTGCGTGACTACGGCCTGATGGACTTCATCGAGCCGATCCGCGCCGAGGAGAGCGTCAAGACCGCGCGGGTCAAGGACTCCATCGCCAAGGGCGAGGGCTATGCCTTTTACTGCTACAAGCCGCATGCGGTCTGGTACATGTTCGATGTCAAAATGCTGACAGAGCCGACATATGATCCGGCCAAGTATGTCATGGTGCAGCCCTCGGACGATCCAGATTGGTTCGACAAGTCGATGGTCGCCAGCAAGGACGCGCTGAAGGAAGTTCAGATCGCATGGTCGAACTCCCTGGCCGACCGCTCGCCCGCGATCGCGGAGTTCTTCAACCGGTTCGAACTGACCGCCGATGACGTCAGCAGCTTTGCCTACGAGATCAGTGGCAAGGGCCGCGACCCCGCAGAGGTCGCCCGCGAATGGGTCGAGGCCAATACCGACCGCGTCGACGCGTGGCTGGGCCTGTGATCGGCTGAGCCGATGAAACCCCGCGGCACCGGTGCGCCGGTGCCGCCCTTCAACGCCAGCCGCGGGGCAGACCCATCCGATGACTGACGACACCGTCATAGAAATCTCGAATGTCTGGAAGATCTTCGGCGCACGGCCCCAGCAGGCGCTGCAGGCCATCCGCGACCGGGGGCTGGGCAAGGCCGAGGTGCTGGCCGAGTTCAACGCCGTGGTCGGCGTGGCCGATGTCAGCCTGAATGTGCGGCGCGGCGAGATCTTCTGCATCATGGGGCTGTCGGGCTCGGGCAAATCAACGCTGGTGCGCCATTTCAATCGCCTGCTGGAACCCACCGCGGGCAAGATCGAGATCGAGGGCACCGACGTGATGGCCCTTGGGCCCAAGCCACTGCAGGAGTTTCGCAACCGCAAGATCGGCATGGTCTTCCAGAATTTCGCACTGATGCCGCATCGCTCGGTGCTGGACAATGTCGCCATGCCCCTGGAAATCCGGCAGGTGGCCAAGAACGAACGGATGCGCCAGGCCGCCGCCATTCTCGATATCGTGGAGTTGGGCGCCTGGGGGGCCAAGTTCGCGCATGAACTGTCGGGCGGGATGCAACAGCGCGTGGGCCTTGCCCGGGCCCTGGCCGCCAATCCCGACGTTTTGCTGATGGATGAACCTTTCTCGGCGCTCGACCCGCTGATCCGGCGGCAGTTGCAGGATGAATTCATCCGCCTCAGCAAGATCCTCAAGAAAACCACCGTCTTCATCACCCATGACCTGGACGAGGCCGTGCGCATCGGGGACCGGATCGCCATCATGCGCGACGGGCAGATGGTGCAGATCGGCACCGCCGAGGATATCGTGATGCACCCCGCCGATGATTACGTGGCCGATTTCGTGGCCGGTATCTCGCGGCTCAAGGTGGTGCGCGCCCATGCCGTCATGCAACCGATCGAGGCCCATGTCGCCACCCATGGCCCCCTTTCCGCCGACACCCCGCGCGTCGACGAATCCGAAACGCTCAGCAACCTCATCACCATGGCCATCGACAAGGACGGCGCGATCCTCGTCGAAGACAAGGGCGCGGATGTGGGCGTGATCACCCGGGCCGACCTGTTGCGCACGGTTATCGAAGGAACGGAAGTCTCATGACCGATAAAGCCGTGAACCCGCTGGAAGATACCGATACCGACGCCGCCCGCGCCTATGCCGAGGAACGGCGCGAGAATATCCGCGCCTTCGTGCGCACCAACCCGGATTACTATATCCGCAATTTCGAAAAGATCGGCGCCTCGTCGCGGTTCACGCCCACCTTCAACCTGATGGCCGGGATTTTCGGGCCGATCTGGTTCGGGGCGCGCGGCCTGTGGTCCTGGGCCCTGCCCTTTCTGATCCTCGAGGCGCTCGGCTTCGTTCAGATCGCGCGCGGCCTCTTTGGTGATCTGGCCGCCGATGCCATGGCGCGGATCGCATCGATCGAAAGCACGCTGGAGTTGCGCCGCCAGCAGCTTGCCGCGGCGATCGAGAACAATTCAGACAAGGTGGATGTCTACCGCCGCACCGTGGAATCGCTGGAGGAAAACATCGGCGGCATCCGCGCCGAGGCCGAGGCACTGGCCGCCGAGGGGCCGATGATCGCGCTTACGGGGCTGGCGATCCTCATCGCGGTCAAGCTGGCGCAGGCCATCGTGGCCAACTGGGCGCTCGAGGCGCGGTTCTCCGAATGGCTGTCGGATCGTAGCGTCCGCTCGGGCATGCCGGTCAGCCATATCGTGTTCAGCGCGGTGTTCATGGTGCTGATCGTCGCGGCCGCGATGTTGCATTACAGTTTCCCCGACCGGTTCTCGCTGCTCAGCGCCTTTCCCACCGATCCCGATATCCGCCTGACCAGCATCGACTGGGTGGAGGCGTTCTTCAACTGGGCGGTGATCAGCGGCGAGGCGCTGTTCGACGGGATCACCTATGTCATCCGGCTGGTTCTGGATGCGCTGGAACTGGTCTTTGTCAGCACGCCCTGGATCGTGATCGCGTCGCTGATCGTGTTGCTGACATGGCTGACGGCGGGCGTGCGCATGGCGATCTACTCGGGCGCGTTCCTGGCCTATATGGGTCTGCTGGGGTTCTGGGAAAAGGCGATGACGACACTGGCCCTGCTGGGCACGGCGGCGTGCCTGTCCATCGCCATCGGCATTCCGTTGGGGATGTTCGCCGCGCGCCGCCCGCGGTTCTATCGCTTCATCCAGCCGATCATGGATTTCATGCAGACCATGCCGGCCTTCGTGTTCATGATCCCGGTGATCGCGTTCTTCGGCACGGGCAAGCCCGCGGCGGTCGTGACCACGATGATCTTCGGCGGCACGCCCGTCGTGCGCCTGACCGTGCTGGGCCTGCGCGGTGTGCCTGACAGCGTGCGCGAGGCCGCCATCAGTTTCGGCGCCAACAAGTGGTACCTGCTGACCAAGGTGGACCTGCCGCTGGCCAGCCCGTCGATCCGGGCGGGCATCAACCAGACGATCATGCTGTCGCTGGCGATGGTGGTCGTGGCCTCCCTGATCGGGGCCAAGGGGCTGGGCGAGGACGTGCTCGAGGCGCTGCAATACGCCAATGTCGGACAGGGTATCCTTGCCGGGTTCTCGATCCTGTTCTGTGCCATGATCCTTGACCGGATCGTGCAGGGCGGACGCAAATGACACCTTTGGTTTTCGTGCATGGCTTCATGGGCGGGGGTCAGCAATGGCAGGCGCAGTGCGACGCACTCGGCGCACAGTATGATGTGATCGCGCTCGATCTGCCCGGGTATGGTCAGAATGCCCACCTTGCCGCCCCGACCAGCATCGCGGCCTTTGCCCGGTGGGCGCTCAACGATCTCAGCGCGCGCGGCATCGACCGGTTTCATCTTGTCGGTCATTCGATGGGCGGCATGATCGCTCAGGACATGACCGCGCAGGCCCCCGGGCGGGTCGATCGGCTGGTGTTGTACGGCACCGGGGCGACTGGGCTGCTGCCGGGCCGGTTCGAATCTATCGACGCCTCCAAGCGGCGCGCCAGTGCAGATGGCCCGCAGGCCACGGCCCGGCGGATCGCGGCCACATGGTTTCTGGAATGCGAGGCCGCCGACGCCTATGAAGGCTGCGCAGCCATCGCCGAACGCAGCAGCCTGCAGGCGATCCTGGCCGGGCTGGACGCGATGGAAACCTGGGACGGTCAGCCGAACCTCGCCGGGATCGGTGCGCGGACACTGGTGATCTGGGGCGATCACGATCGCACTTATCCGTGGCACCAGACGGAGTTGCTCTGGACCGCCATTCCCGGCGCCAGCCTTGCCGTGCTGCCCGATTGCGCCCATGCCGCGCATCTGGAAAAGCCCGAGCTGTTCAACCGCCTGCTGGGGGATTTCCTGGCCGCCGCGCATGAAACAGGGGCCACCCAACCGGCCCCCCGGGCCCATGCCGACCGTGCCGGGCCCCACCCCATGACCGCGCCGCATGCCCGGTCTTGATCCATGCCAGCGCCCGGCCTAGGCTGACGCGGTTCAGGAACGCAAAGGCGGGGGATATGGACGCGCCTGCGATATCATCACGCGAATTCGCCGACCGTCGCGACCGGGCCGCCCGGATGGCCGATGCGCGTGGCCTGCAGGGATTGCTGGTGTGCTCGCGCGGCGGGGGCACGCTCGACCGCTACGGTGACGTGCTTTACCTGACGAACCACTACACCTCCTTTCCCTATACGCCTGACCTTCCGGGGGCATGGACGGGGCGCGCGCATGGTTTCGTGATCCTGCGGGCGGATGGGGCGTTCAGGCTGATCACGGATGTGCCCAATGACGGCCGCATCGCCGCGCCGGACGAGGCCATTGCCTATACCGATCTGGTGCTCGAGGGCGTGGTGCAGGCCTTGCAGGATCTGGGCATGGAGACGGGCAGCTTGGGCCTTGTGGGCGGCGACGTTCTGCCCGTGTCCGCATTTCGGCAGATCACGGGCGCCCTGCCCGGCCTCACCTTTCCCGATGCGCAGGATGTTCTGGCAAGCTTGCGCGCGGTCAAATCGCCTGCGGAAATTGTGCTTCTGCGACGCGCCTCCGAGCTGGGATCTCGCACGATCGAGGCGATGATGAAGGCCGCCCGTCCCGGCGCCACCCATGGCGAGGTCGTGGCGGCAGGTCAGGCCGTTCTGAACCCGGCGGGCGGGCAGCTATACAATTCTTTCATGGCGTCGGGGCGCGGCGGCGATGTCCCGGTCTTCAACCGCGCCGCTTTCCCAACGTGGGAGAATACCGCGCCGCTGGAAGACGGGCAGTGGATGCGGTTGGGTATCTCGGGCGTGCTGGATGGCTACATGTTCGACCTTGCTCGGTCCTGTGCCGTGGGCCGGCCCACGAACCGCCAGATCGAGCTGTTCGAGACCGCGATCGAGGTGATCGACGCGGGGATTGCCGCGGTGCGTCCCGGGGCCACCGCGTCTGACGTGGCCCATGCCGGGCTGGATGCGCAGGCGGCCCGCGGGTTTGCGAATTCGGGCGTGTTCAAGGCGCTTGGGCATGGTCTGGGCCTTGGCTGGGACAGCCCGTGGCTGGCGCCCAATGACACCACCGTTCTGGAACCCGGCATGGTTCTGTGCCTGGAGCGCACGATCCGCAGCGAGGACGGATACCTGGGCGATTTCGAGGAAACCGTGGTGGTGACCGAGACCGGCTGCGAGGTGATCACCGACGCGCGCAAACGGTTCTGGTAGCCGGGAAATGTGACGGCCCGGCCCGCCAGCGTCGGCAAATCGTCTCGATTTTGCGCCCTGTGCGCACCAAATCCGCCTTAATGAATTGGCAAGTTCGACCTCGCAATGTGTGTAAAACCAAGCGAGGCAAGAATGCTGGATCGTTTCCCCACGACATGCGGGCCCCGACATGCGCGCCTGTTCGAATTGCTGCGCCAACGCAACCTGGCCGAAATCGCGAGCAAGCGGCAGGCAAGGCCCGTGACACCGGGATCGTCCGATGAGTTTCAATTCCTCAAAAGGGCGGAAGCGTCTTTCGCACCCGAGCGCGCCTCGGTCGCGATCCTCTGACCGTCACCCGCGAAAGCCGGTGGCGACGACGAATTTTTCCGAACTGTCGGCCCGCGAGGCCGGCGGCTTGACGTTGGCGACTTTTGCGAAACGCTGTTTGAGCAGTTTTTGCAGATCGCCCTCGGCCCCCCCCGCCAGAACCTTGGACACGAAGGTGCCACCCTCGTCCAGCACGTCGAAGGCCAGATAGGCGGCCGCCTCGCACAGCGCGATGATGCGCAGGTGATCGGTCTGCTTGTGGCCGGAACTGGACGCGGCCATATCCGACATCACAACATCCGCGCGCCCGCCCAGCCACGCCTTGACCTGATCATCGGCGCCGTCTTCCATGAAATCGAGCTGATGGATCTCGCAGCCCGCGATCGGCTCCACCTCCTGCAGATCGACCCCCAGGATACGGCCCACGGCCTTGCCCTGTTTTTCGCCCAGGGCGTTGACCCGCGGCACCGCCACCTGGCACCAGCCGCCGGGCGCACAGCCCAGATCGACCACCCGCGCGCCGGGCACCAGGAACCGGAACCTGTCGTCCAGTTCCATGATCTTGTAGGCCGCCCTGCCACGATAGCCCTCGGCCTGCGCGCGCTTGACATAAGGGTCGTTCAGCTGCCGCTGCAACCACCGCGTGGAACTCAGCTTGCGGCCCCGCGCGGTCTTGACCTTGACCGTCAGGTCGCGCTGACCGCGCCCGGATGTGTTCTTGCCCGTCGGTTTCTTCGTCATCAGTCTTTTGTCCCCTCAAGCACGCCATCCGCCGCCATCTGGGCATAGAGCATCCCCTCGCGCAGCCCGCGATCCGCGACCGACAGCCGGTCGGTGGGCCAGCATCGCAGCAACGCCTGCAGGATCGCCGCACCCGACATGATCAGCGCCTGCCGGTCCAGGCCGATGCGCGGATCGCGCCGCCGCCCGGCTGGCCCCATGGCAAGATATTCACGGATCACCTTGTCGATCTGTTCGGAGGTCATCCGCAGCCCGTCGACCTTGTTGCGATCATATCGTTTCAACCCCAGATGGCTGGCCGCAACCGTCGTGACCGTCCCCGAGGTGCCCACGATCTGGAACCCGTCGCGGGGCGGCTCATCCTTGTAGGGGGCGAACTCGGCCAGGTTTTCCTCGAAGAACCAGCTCATCAGAGCAAAGCGCGCGGCGTCGTCCTCGACATCGCGGAACTGATCGCGCAGCGGGGCCACGCCGAGCGGCACACTGATCCAGTCCACGACGCGCGCGGCGGGCTGTCCGTCATCGGCGGCATGAAACCCGCCATGCATCCGCATGATCGAACGCGCCCTGTCACGGCGCGGCACGCCCGTCAGGTCGATCCAGACCAGCTCGGTCGACCCGCCCCCGATATCCACCACCAGAAGTTGCTGTGTCTTCTTGCTGACCAGCGGGGCACAGGACACCACCGCCAGTTGCGCCTCCTGCTGGGGATCGATGATCTCAAGGCTCAGCCCGGTTTCGCGCTTGACCCGCGCCATGAAATCCGCGCCGTTGCGCGCCCGCCGACAGGCCTCTGTCGCCACCAGTCGCATCTTGGTGACCTTGTGGCGCTTGAGTTTCTGCTGACAGACGCGCAGCGCTTGGATGGTTCGGAAAATCGACGCGCGCGACAGGCGCCCCGATTTCTCCAGCCCGGAGCCAAGCTGCACGGATTTGGAAAAGCTGTCCACGACTTTGAACTGGTCGCCGTCCGGTCGGGCGATCAGCATACGACAACTATTTGTGCCCAGATCCAGCGCCGCGTAAAGCGGGGCGGAGTCGGGCGGATTCAGTGCGGGGCTTTCAACCTTTTTCGGGACCGCGCCCGCACTTACGGGACGCTTGGGCGCCATCACTCCACGCCCTCCATTTCGAGTTGACCCAAAGGTAGTCACTCATACCGGCCCGCGCAAGCGTTCAGAGCGGCACATGATGATCTTGAATCATTTTCCGGACACGCCATGTGGCCCAACAGGCGGCGGGGCGCTATGCTCGGACGTCGCATGATGTCGTCGTTCTGTCGAAAACCGACGCCGGAAATACCGGCCTCTGCTTTACAGAAGGGCCAACGAGAAAGAGGAATCACTCATGGTTGACGTAACTATCGTCTACTGGCGCGATATTCCGGCCCAGGTGATCGTGGGCAAGGGCCGTCGCGGCGCCAAGAAGCCGCTGCCCGAACGGTTCGAGCAGGCGATTGACCGTGCGGCGATGAAAGTTGGCGCGCAGGATACCGATGCCTATCTCGCGGAATGGCGCAAGGCCGCGCCTTATCCGGTCGAGGGCGAGGCCGCCGAGGTGGCCGAGGCCGAGGCCGCGCGGCTTGATGCGGAATATGATCAGGACCGCATCAAGGCCCTGATCGCGAATGATGGCTGGGCATGACGCCCGGATCTTTTTGGGAGGCCGCAATGGCTTTGTTGAACTTCAAGAAGCGTGAGAAATCCGCCGAGGCACGCACGGTTAATCCCGAGCTGGAGGCGTTTCTTCAGGGCTATTCGATCGAGGTGATGCCGCGCACCGCCGAAAAGGTCGAGGATTTCCGCGAATTGCTGCCCGCCGGCACCCGCGTCTACATCGCCCATATCGAGGGCACGCCGATTGCCGACATGGTCGCCACCGCCAAGCGGCTTGCCGACGAAGGGTATCCGGTGATGCCGCACTTTCCGGCCCGAATCATCAAGGATCAGGCCACGCTGGCCGACTGGATCGCCCGCTACCAGGGTGAGGCGGGCGTCGATCAGGCGCTTCTGCTGGCCGGGGGTGTGGAAAAACCGCATGGCGATTTCCATTGCTCGATGCAACTGATGGAAACCGGCGAGTTCGACAAGGCGGGCTTCAAGCGCCTGCATGTCGCCGGCCACCCC
>JANSYB010000032.1 GCA_024742655.1 Paracoccaceae bacterium
GGAAATCGGCATGTGCCTCGCGCAGGAGCCGCGCCTGCTGCTGCTGGACGAACCCACTGCCGGCATGGCGCGGGCCGACACCAACAACACGATCGACCTGCTCAAGCAGATCAAGGACGAGCGCGACATCACCATCGCGATTATCGAGCATGACATGCATGTCGTGTTCAGCCTCGCCGAGCGGATCACGGTTCTGGCCCAGGGCTCGCCACTGGTCGAGGACACGCCGGACAAGATCAAGGGCCATCCCAAGGTGCGCGAAGCGTATCTTGGTGAATCGGCGTAAGAGGAGAGATGAGATGAACGTCAAACCCGACTTCTCGAAAGGCCACAGCCACGCCGAAACGGCCCCGGCCTTCCTGTCCGTGTGGGAGATGCAGTCCTACTACGGCGAAAGCTACATCGTGCAGGGCATTTCCTTCAACGTGCACGAGGGCGAAATCCTCGCCCTTCTGGGCCGCAACGGCGCGGGCAAGACCACGACGCTGCGCTCCATCGCGCGGATGGACAGCCCGCAGGTCAACCATGGCGAAATCTGGCTGGACCACCAGCCGCTGCACAAGATGAAAAGCCACGATGCCGCCGTTGCCGGGATCGGGCTGGTGCCCGAGGATCGCTGCATCATCCCCGGCCTGACGGTCGAGGAAAACCTGCAACTGGCCCAGATCGCCCCGCCGGTCGGCTGGTCGCTGGAGCGGCTTTACGATCTGTTCCCACGCCTCAAGGAACGCCGCAAGCAGGAAGGCGTGACCCTCTCGGGCGGCGAACAGCAGATGCTCGCCGTGGCCCGCGCCCTGGCGCGTGACATCAAGGTGCTCTTGCTCGACGAGCCTTACGAGGGCCTTGCCCCCGTCATCGTGGACGAGATCGAGAAAACCCTGCGTGTCATCAAGGAACAGGGCATGACGACGATCATCGTGGAACAGAATGCCATCCGTGCGCTGGAGCTGGCCGACCGGGCCGTGATCCTCGACACCGGCGGCATCGTTTTCGACGGCACCGCAGCCGAGGTTCTGGAAAACGAATCCCTGCGCGCCGAGTACCTGGCCATCTGAGGCGTTCCGGTCCCGGAGCACCCCGGCCAAAGGCCCCGCCCCCCCCTTTTTCTCCCTGTCATCCGGGGGCGGGCGCACCAAGACAGAAGACCACCAAGGGGACAGCCATGTCTGACAAAACCTACGCGCCCGCCGCAGATTTCACCGCGAAAGCGCATATCGATGCGGCCAAGTATGACGAGATGTACGCCGCCTCCATCGCCGATCCGGACGGGTTCTGGGCCGAGCAGGGCAAGCGCGTCGACTGGATCAAGCCGTTTTCCAAGGTCAAGGATGTCGATTATTCCTTCGGCAACGTGTCGATCAAGTGGTACGAGGACGGCACGCTGAACATCGCGGCCAACTGCATCGACCGGCACCTGGCCACGCGCGGCGATCAGACCGCCATCATCTGGGAACCCGACGATCCAGATGAGCCGGCCCAGCATATCACCTACAAACAGCTGCACGCCGAAACCTGCAAGATGGCCAACGTGCTCAAGTCGATGGGCGTGGGCAAGGGCGACCGCGTCGTGCTCTACCTGCCGATGATCCCCGAGGCCGCCTATGCCATGCTGGCCTGCGCGCGCATCGGTGCCATCCACTCGATCGTCTTTGCCGGTTTCTCGCCCGACGCGCTTGGCGCGCGGGTCAATGGCTGTGACGCCAAGGTGGTGATCACCGCCGACACCGCCCCGCGCGGCGGCCGCGCGACCAAGCTCAAGGACAACGTCAACCAGGCCCTGCTCAACGATTTCGACGAGGTCAAATGCCTCGTGGTCAAGCGCACGGGCGACCCGATCGCCTGGCGCGACGGCCTCGATTTCTGGCTGCATGAAGAGGCCGAGAAAGTGGGCGACGACTGCCCGCCAGAGGAAATGGGCGCCGAGGATCCGCTCTTCATCCTTTACACCTCCGGGTCCACTGGCATGCCCAAGGGCGTGGTGCATACGACCGGCGGGTACCTGGTCTATGCCGCGATGACCCATGAACTGGTCTTCGATTACCACGATGGCGACATCTACTGGTGCACGGCCGATGTGGGCTGGGTGACGGGCCACAGCTATATCGTCTACGGCCCGCTGGCCAACGGGGCGACCACGCTGATGTTCGAGGGCGTGCCCACCTATCCCGATGCCAGCCGCTTCTGGCAGGTCTGCGAAAAGCACAAGGTCAACCAGTTCTACACCGCCCCCACCGCCATCCGCGCGCTGATGGGCCAGGGCAACGAGTTCGTCACCAAATGCGACCTCAGCAGCCTGAAAGTGCTGGGCACCGTGGGCGAGCCGATCAACCCCGAGGCCTGGAACTGGTACAACGACGTGGTGGGAGGCGGGCGCTGCCCGATCGTTGACACCTGGTGGCAGACCGAAACCGGCGGCCACCTGATGACCCCACTGCCCGGCGCCCATGCGACCAAGCCGGGTGCCGCGATGAAGCCGTTCTTCGGCGTGAAACCCGTCGTGCTGGAGCCGGCATCGGGCGAGGTGATCGAGGGCAACGGCGTGGAGGGCGTGCTATGCATTGCCGACAGCTGGCCGGGCCAGATGCGCACCGTGTGGGGCGATCACGAGCGCTTCATGAAAACCTATTTTTCCGACTACAAGGGCTACTACTTCACCGGGGACGGCTGCCGCCGCGACGCGGATGGCGATTACTGGATCACCGGGCGCGTGGACGACGTGATCAACGTCTCGGGCCACCGCATGGGCACCGCCGAGGTCGAAAGCGCGCTCGTGGCGCACGCCAAGGTCTCCGAGGCCGCGGTGGTGGGCTACCCGCATGACATCAAGGGACAGGGCATATACTGCTACGTCACGCTGATGGCCGGCGAAGAACCCACCGAGGAGCTGCGCAAGGAGTTGCGGACCTGGGTGCGCCAGGAAATCGGCCCGATCGCCAGCCCCGACCTGATCCAGTGGTCCCCGGGCCTGCCCAAGACACGGTCGGGCAAGATCATGCGCCGCATCCTGCGCAAGATCGCCGAGAACGATTACGGCGCGCTCGGCGACACCTCGACCCTGGCAGACCCGTCGGTGGTCGACGACCTGATCGAGAACCGCATGAACCGCTAACCTCCCTGTCGCCGGGCTGGCCCCGGGACACACTCGGGCCGGTGCCGCGCGCACCGGCCTTTTTTCGTGGCGCTTGTCAGGTCAGGCATTGTCTGCAATCCTGAGGCGATTGATCCTGTTCATTTCGGCCCGCCATGGTTTCAGACCTTTTGAAGATCCTTCAGGCCCTGCAGGCCGCACAAAGCGCCGAGGAAAGGGATCGGCTGGAACAGGAATTGCGCGTTGCGGTAGAGGCCGATATCCGCGCGCTGTTTGCAGAGTACCCCAACCGGCGCCGCACCTTTGGTGCGATCCGCGGCAATCTGGGCATTTTCGATCCCCCCGAAAAGCAGGAAGAGCTGAAGGCGATCCTTTACGCCATGGGCGCGCGCCCCAAAAGCGGCGAAGGCGACAGGAAATACTGGCACCTGCCTGCGGACACGGGCACGGATGTCAGCATTGATGACACGCCACCACGCCCAGCGTGGACATTGATCTACGGGCTCGTACTGATCGCCTTTCTGGGCGCGGCGGCCTTCGGCGTCTTTCAGTTCGACCTTCTGGGTTCGAGCGCGCCCTCTTATGCATCTTTTGCCGAATGTGTCGCTGATCAGCCCAACGACCAGGGCATACCCGAATGGAGAATCCATTGCACAAATCTTCAATACTGACCGCCATAACCCTTGCAGTACTGCCCGTTTGTGCGGCCGCGCAGGATGTCAAGCTGGCCAACTGCGCCGGCCTGTCCGACCAATCCGTGAACGATTACGCCATCGCCTTTACCTGCGTGGGCCTGTTGCGAGAGGAAACCGAACGCCTGCAAGGGGCCCTCGCGGCGGAGCGCACCCGGCTCGACGCGCTCGAGGCCCGTCTCGAAGCGCTGGAAACCCTTCCGGCAGAAAACGAAGCCCTTCGCGAGCAGCTGGGCAAGGTCGATACGCTTGATGCCAACCTGCGTCGGATGAACAAGGCGCTGACCGACAGACCTTTCGTGCCTGCAAGCGGCACGCACCCGGCGACCCGTGCGGTCGTGGCCTATACATCCGAAAAGGGAGAACGCACCTGCCCGCCCGGCTGGTCCCCCTACGAGCCCGCCAAGAACCGCTTCATCCTGGGCGCGGGCGATCTGTACCAGACGGTGGGAGACACCGGCGGCGCGGCGGAGGTGAAGCTGGAAGAAAGACACCTGCCGCCGCACGAACATGAAGTAAAATGGCATGGCGAGCACACCATCAGCCTCAACAAATCCCGTGGGAACGTCGCAGGAGACAACCAGTATCGTCTTGACTGGTTCGACACCTTCGAAGAAGGGCTTGCCGGAGACAACATGACCGCTGCCGCCACCGGCGGCGACCAGCCACACAACAACATGCCGCCCTATATCGCGCTCTATTTCTGCGTGGCGGACGGATAGCGGAAAACGCAAGCCTTTTCAGATCGTTGCACGCCACACCCTTGTCCGAACTTGTCCGTTTGCGACATAGGGTCGCCAACGGGCAAGACCGGGCCGCCCGACCGCCCTACCTGTAGCGGGTCAGGCGCACGCGGTTGCGTCACCCTGAACAGCATCGGACTGCCTCATGGCCACGCTTCACGTGGACACATCCAAAGCCCCATCGCGGGCGTTGCAAGGTATTCTGTGTGTCGAGATCGGCATGCTGTTCTTCGTGGTGCAGGACGCGCTGATGAAGTCGCTTCTGCTGACCTATCCGATCTGGATGCTGCTGTTTCTGCGCTCGGTCATCAGCCTCTTGGTTCTGATCCCGCTGATCCTTTACCTGGGCGGGCCGCACCGGCTGCGGACGCCGTTCACGGGTATTCACATGGCGCGCGGGGCACTTTTCGCGACCGGTTTCGCGATGTTCTACACCGCCTTTCCCTTCATGGGGCTGGCCGAGGTCACGACGATCTTCTTCTCGGCGCCGCTGATCACGGCGGTGATGGCCTCGGTCTTTCTGGGTGAGACGATCGGGCCGCATCGCATCGGGGCGCTGCTGGTGGGCTTTGTCGGGGTGGTCATCGCCATCAATCCGACCGGCGACGGCTTCAGCTGGGTCGCCATTCTGCCGCTGCTCTGTGCGGTGTCCTACGCGGCCAGCCAGGTTCTCGCCCGCCAGATCGGAGAGCGCGAAAGCTCCCTTACGGTTGGGCTGCATACGCTTGGCTGGTCGGGGGTGATCATTCTGCCCGCGGGCTGGCTGGTGAACCAGTTCGTGCCGGTCGCCACCGGGTTTCCGCATCTCGCCTGGGGCTTTCCCGCGCAGGCACTGAGCGAACCGCTGACCCTTGCCCTGCTGGGGGTGCTCGGGATGTGCGGCTATATCCTGCTCAGCCGTGCCTACCAGGTGGCCAGTGCCAGCCTCGTGGCACCCTTCGACTACACCTACCTGCCGCTGGCCACGGCCCTGGGCTACTTCGTGTTCAACGAGGTGCCCGGGGTCAACACGCTGATCGGCATGGCGCTGATCGTGGCGGGCGGGCTTTACCTGGGCTTCCGCGAGCTGCGCGCCACGCGGGACACCGGTGAAACCCCCGTGGTGGCCGAAACCGTCTATGCACCCGCCTCGCCGCATCCGACGCAAATCCCCGAGGATGAAAGCCTCAAATGACCACCACCAGCGCGCCCACGACCATCACAGCCCAGGGCGGACCCGCGTCTGGATACCTGCTGGTGATTCTCGCGGGCGTGTTGTGGTCGACCGTGGGCATCGGCATCCGCCTGATCGAAGACGCGCTGGTCTGGCAAATCCTGCTCTACCGGTCGGTCGGGCTGTCGGTCCTGCTGTATCTCGTCATCCGGTTGCGCACCGGGCGCGATCCGTTGCGACTGGCGGTTCAGGGCGGATGGCCCGCCCTGATCGGGGGCACGGCGCTGGTGGCGGCCTATGCCGGGGGGATCTATGCCATTCAGACGACCTCGGTCGCCGATGCGCTGCTTTTGTTCGCCAGCGCGCCCTTCATGGCGGCGATCCTGGGCTGGCTCATTCTGCGCGAACCGGTGCGCCCCCGCACATGGGCGGCCATCGCGGTGGCCTGCGGCGGCATCGCGGTGATGGTGGGCGACAGCAGCGGCACCTCGTCACCCATCGGCAACGCGGCGGCGCTTCTGTCGGCGTTCGGGTTTGCCGTCTTCACCATCGCGCTGCGGTGGGGCCGGGCGGGTGACATGCTGCCGGCGGTCTTCGTCTCGGGCCTGCTGGCCATCGTGGTGATGACGGTGATCTGTCTTGCCATGGGCCTGCCACTGGTCCTGAGCCCGCGCGATGGCGCGATCGCCACAGGCATGGGCGTCTTTCAGGTGGGCGCGGGGCTGATCGTCTACACCATCGGCTCTCGCCATGTGCCCGCCGCCGAACTGACGCTGTTGTCCCTGGCGGAGGTGGTTCTGGGGCCACTCTGGGTCTGGCTTTTCCTGTCCGAAACGATCTCGCCACGCACGGCGATCGGCGGGGCGATCCTGCTGACGGCGATTGCCGCAAACGCCCTCATGGGCATGCGGCGCAAACCGCCCGTGACCCTGGTCTGACAACCCGCGCATATTGACCGCGATCAAGCCGAAACCGGCCGGGCCATGCTATGATGCGCAAATCATTGATAAGGAGGGAACAACGATGAAACGTCAGATCACAGCACTTATCGCGGCGGCCGCCCTGACCGTCGCCGCCTGCGATGACATGACCACACAGGAAAGAGACCAGGTCGCCGCAGGTATCATGGGCGCGGGAATCGGTGCGGTCGGCGCCAAGATTCTCGATGCCGATGATGGCTGGGTCTGGGCCGCCGCCGCCGCGGGTGCCGCGACAGGTGTTCTGCTGGCGCGCAACAAGCGCACGGACGAATGCGCCTATTCCGATGGCCGGGGCGGATATTACACCGCGCCCTGCCGGTAAGCGCCTCAGCCGCGCCCGCGATAGGGCGGCACGCCCTGGTCGGGGAGCCAGACGCCCTCTGAGATAGGCCCCGTCTGCCAGAACACGTCGATGGGGATGCCCCCGCGCGGATACCAATACCCCCCGATCCGCAGCCATTGCGGATCGAGGAAATCGGCCAGTCGGCGGCCGATGCTGACGGTGCAATCCTCGTGGAAGGCGCCGTGATTGCGGAAACTGCCCAGGTAGAGTTTCAGCGATTTACTTTCCACCAGCCATTTGCCCGGCACGTAATCGATCACCAGATGCGCGAAATCCGGCTGGCCCGTCATCGGGCAGAGCGAGGTGAATTCGGGCGCGGTGAAACGCACGTTATATGCCACGTCCGCCTGCGGGTTCTCGACCCGTTCCAGCTCGGCTGTCTCGGGGCTTTGCGGCATCCGGGTCGCGCCGCCCAGTTGCTTCAGCCCGGAATAGATCGTCTCGTCGGTCATCTCAGACACCCCTCTTGTTGCCCCAAAGGCTGACATGCAGTTGGGGCAGCACCCGCGCGTCGTACCATTTCGTCTCGGCCACCCTGTCCACCAGCCAGCGCATCCGCGCATCGATCCCCGCCTGATCCACCAATGCGCTGTCATCGCCGGGCGGTGGCGGGGTGTGATTGCCGGGCTGCAGATAGACCGGCAGTTGCGGAAAACGAGAGGTCGCCTCGCGTGCGTAGGCGAAATCGGCCTCGTCGAAGACCACCAGTTTCAGCACGGTCTGCGTGCCCTGCCCGGCCTCGACACAGGCGGCGACCTGCGCCCAGTCCGTGTCCATCCCGCTTGAGGGCGGTTTGGGGCTGAGCACCAGCATATCCAGCGCCTGAAACCAGTCACGCGCCACGCTGCCCTGCGTTTCCATGGCAAAGAAATACCCCTGCTCATGGCCCAGCCGAACAAGATCGCCCAGGGGCTGAATGGCCGGGTTGCCCCCTGACAGCGTCACGAGGATGGGCGCCCCGCCCGACAGGCGGGCAACCTCGTCCATCACCGCCTGCGCCGTCATCGGTGCCCAGCTGTCACGATACTCCGCATCCACCGCATGCAGGCTGTCGCACCACGAACAGCGAAAATCGCACCCGCCCGTGCGCACGAAAACCGTGGGCTGGCCGATCAGCGCGCCTTCGCCCTGTATCGTCGGCCCGAAAATCTCGGACACGCGGATGCGGCTCTCTTCGTTCACGGCCGGTATTCCGCCCATGTCTTGGGGGTTTCGCTGACCCGTGCGGCGCTGACCTCGGGCCAGCGGGCCTTGCACCAGTCATGGAAATGCTTCGCCATCCGCTCGGCGGTCACGCTGTCGTCGCCCAGCACGTCGTTCAGGTGGCGGTGGTCCAACTCATCATCGATATACCGCTTGAACGGCGCCAGATCGAGGTAATCGCGCACGAAGCCATGGGCGTTCAGCTCCTCGGCCTGCATCTCGATCTCGACGATGTAATTGTGCCCGTGCAACCGGCCGCATTGGTGCCCCTCGGGCAGGCCGAACAACTGGTGCGACGCCGAGAAATGGAATTCCTTGGTGATCCGGTACATCAGCGCCCCTCCACCGCCTGTTTCCAATAGTCGGGATCGGCATAGTCCGTGGGGTCCGCGACCCCGGCCAGGTGAAAGGCCTCGCGCCGTTCCACGCAGGTGCCGCAACGCCCGCAATGCACCGCGCCGCCCTTGTAGCACGACCATGTCTCGGCAAAGGGTGTGCCGTGGCGCGCGCCCTCGGTCACGATGTCGGCCTTGCTGATCTCGACGAAGGGGGTGAAAAGCGTGATGTCGGCCACCCCGTCCAGCGCGTGGGCCTGCATCTGCTGGAACGCCGCGATGAAACCGGGACGGCAATCGGGATAGATGAAATGATCGCCGCCATGTACGGCGGCGGCCACCGCATCGGCGTTTTCCGCCGCGGCCATGCCAAAGGCGATGGCCAGCATGATCGCGTTGCGGTTGGGCACGATGGTGATTTTCATGGTGTCTTCGGCGTAATGCCCCTCGGGGACATCCACGTCATCGGTCAGCGCCGAGCCCGAGAGCGCCGCGCCGACGCCAGAGATGTCCACGATCTGGTGCGGCACGCCCAGACGGGTCGCACAGCGGGCGGCGAAGTCCACTTCCTTGACGTGACGTTGCCCGTAATCGAAGGACAAAAGCCCGCGCAGGCGATGCTCTGCGGCGACCTTGTGGGCAAGCGAGACGGAATCCAGCCCGCCCGAGCAGATGACGATGGTATCCATAGATGTAACCCTTGTTTTGGCAATGCGGGTAGGCTGCGACCGCGAGCGGTTCACCTACGCGCTTGTTGCCCGCTTTGCAAGGGTCCCGGGCCAACGCCCGACGCGGCCCAACCCCAGAAGCGGACCAGCAGGAACACCGCCGCCAGCGCCAACCCGACGGCCAGCCCCAGCCACACGCCCACACCGCCCAAGTCAAGGGTGAACCCCAGAAAATAGCTGACCGGCAGACCGACCACCCAATAGCTGATCGCGGCGATGACCATCGGCACGCGCGTATCCTGAACTCCGCGCAGCAGGCCAAGGGCCATCACCTGCCCGCCATCCATCACCTGAAACAGCGCCGCGGCCGCCAGAAGGCCCACACCGATCGCGATCACCGCGTCGCGGTCGGGGTCGCCGGGGCCAAGAAACAGCCCGGTCAGGAGTTCCGGCACGGCCAGGAACACCACGACGGTCACGGCGGCAAAGAGGCCCGACAGCCACAGCATAACCCGCGCGCCGTCACGCAGGCCCCGCCCGTCGCCACGCCCATGCGCCTGCCCCGCGCGGATGGTCGCGGCATTGGACAGGCCCAGGTGAACCATGAAGGTGATCGAGGACAGCTGCATCGCAATGCCATGCGCGGCCAGCGGCAGCGTGCCCAGCCAGCCCATCATCACGGTAGAGGCCGCGAACAGACCGGCCTCGGACAGGTTGGTGATCCCGATGGGCCAGCCAAGGCGAAAGACCTGGCCGAACGCCTCCCAATCGGGGCGCCAGACCCGCTGAAACAGCGCGTGTTCGGGCAGGACCCGCGCGGCATAGATCGCCAGCACGATGAAACTGGCCGTGTTGACCGTCAGCGAGGCCACCGCCGCGCCGCGCACGCCCAGTTCCGGCGCGCCCCAGTTGCCGAAGATCAGCGCGTAATTGACCGCCACGTTCAGGAACACAGCCGCCACCGTGACCCAAAGCACGACCTGCGTCCGCTCCATCGCGGCGAGATAGGATTTCAGCACCATCACCAGAAGCGCCGGCACCAGCCCCCAGCCCAGGATCGACAGGTAGATTCCCGCCAGCCCGGCGATCTCGGGGTCCTGCCCCGCCGCGCGAAAGATCGGCCCGGACCAGATCATCACCGGCAGCACGGCAAGGCCGAACAGGATCGACGCCCAGGCCCCCATGCGGGTGACCCGGCGCACCTGCGCCTCCTGCCCCGAGGCCTGCGCCGAGGCCACCATCGGCATCACCGCCCAGGCAAAGCCGGAGCCGACGATGAACAGCACGAAATAGAGCGAGTTGGCCAGCACC
>JANSYB010000532.1 GCA_024742655.1 Paracoccaceae bacterium
CCGCCACACCGCTGGCCATTTCAGTGGTCAAGCGGGTCAGGCTCTGCTTCAGGTCCGTATTCTGGCGGCGCAACATGAAACCGTAGGCCAGGTCGCCGATGGAAAACTCACTCATTCATCAAATCCTCAGTAGCGCCTGCATCATTTCGTCAATGGTCTGAATCATACGGGCATTGGCGCTATAGGCCTGTTCGATCAACAAAAGGCGCTGCAACTCGGCATCCGAATCGACACCCTGCGAAAGTTCGATATCGACCAACCCGGTCTGACGGGATGTGGCAAAGCTGAGCGCTTGATCGTGATCGAGCCGCTCCTGGCCGATACGCGAAACAAAACTGCCAACGTGCCCGGAAACCGATCGCGGTGTAGCACCGAGAGACCCGGACGCCATTCCAACCGGTGCATCCAGCGCGGCCTTGAGATCATTCAGCAGAACCGCGTTTCCAGCCGGACCCGGGGACAAGGCGCCCAATCCGTCTCGCAAACGCCACACCTGGCCGCCTTGGGTGTGATCGACGGCTGCATTCACGGATACACGACCGGCCAGCCCGATTTCATTCAATGGATCAAAGGCCGCGTCCGCATCGGTCAGCAGGCCGGGATCGCCGGCGCCGAGAGTTGCATCAAGCCCGGGTTGCTGGAACCTTTCGACCAGATCACGCGCCAGTGCGTCTATCTGCGCCTGGGCATCAACGGTCGCAACATCACGAATTTCGAAAAGCGCGCCCAGCCGACCGCCCGAAACCGGACCGGTGCCAGCGGATGTCTGGATCGGCACACCATTGATTTCAAGCCCCGACAGAAGGCCGTTTCCCACCGTCATATGCGGCGCAATGACATTCGAGGTCGTGAACGACAGCCTGGCCGGTGATCCATCCAGCAAGATCGCCCCACCCGGTGTGAAAAGGGCGACGGTGCCATTGTCGCGCGCGGCCAGTCGCAGGGGAACATATTCTGCCAGCTTGTCGATTTCGACCTGGCGTTGGTCTTCCATCGAGGCCGTCGGATGTCCTGCGTTGTTGGCGTTTGCGATCTGCCCGTTCAGAGCCTGAATACGCCCAAGATGCGTATTCATTTCCTCAACCGCGGTACCGATACGGCCATCCGTCGCTGTCCGCTCCGCCTGGATGCGATCGGAGATCCGGTTCAGGGAACCGGCCAGGTCAATCGCCCCCTGTACCGCCTGTTGGAGCCGGATGTCCTCCTCTGGTTTACTGGCGGCGGACACCAGACTTGCCTCCAGCGCCGCAACACTCGCTGACAGGGAAGAGGGCTGATCCGGAGTGCCGACCTCCCGCTCCAGAACAGTGGCAAAGCCCTGCGCCGTCTCGGCCTGGGCCAAGGCACTGTCGGCCATGCGGCGTTCGTTGAGCAGGCTGCTGTCGACATACCGGGTGACGCCCACGACCGCGACACCGCCGGCCCGGCCATTCCCCTCGGCCGCCAATTCTATGTCTCGGACGGCATAGCCATCGGTCAGGACATTGGCCAGGTTGGTAGAAACGACACCAGCTGCGCGTGAGCTTGCCGTCAGTCCGCTTAACGCATTGGACAGCGCCGAAGAGATACTCATTGTGTCACCTCATGGTGGTGTATTGGATCAAGCGCTGCTTCAGCGCTTGATATTGGTGGTTTCCTGCAGCATCTCGTCCACGGTCTGAATCACCTTTGCATTCGAAGAATAGGCGCGCTGCGTCTGGATCATGTCAGTCAGTTCACCCGCAACATCGGTGGCAGATTCCTCACGGGCAAAGGACACTACGTCACCCGTGGGGCCATCGCCCGCATCCCACAGGAAGAACGACCCGCTTTCCGGTGAGGGGAGGTAGGTTTGCTGATCCATTGCAACCATGCCATTGGGGTTGGGCAGATCGACCAGGGGCACCTGATAGATGATGCGGGTGATGCCCGTATCGAAGGAGGCGTGCACAAAGCCGTTTTCATCCACTTCTGCCGACACCATGTTGCCGACGGGCGATCCATCCTTGGAGATCGACAGGGGCGCGAAACTGTCCGAGAGTTGCGTCAGGCCGTCCGACACGCCAAGCTGTCCGATGTTGATCTCCATCGGGCCGCCACCGACACTGACGATGATGTTGCCACTTGCCGCATCATAAGCGCCCCCGGATGCTGTCGTGACACCCAGAAGTGTCCCGCCGGACGCACGCGAATCGTCGAATGTCAGTGTATATTCCCCGATCAGCGCGCCGGCCTGCGCGGAATCGGTGATGGACATCGTCCATTCATTGGAAGACCCGGTCGCGGGAATTGTCGGCGTGAAATCAATCCGGATGTTTTCAGATTTCCCCAGGTTGTCGAAGTATTCGATGGAGAGCTGTTGCGGATCACCCGTTGAGCCCGCCGCCGTCTCGGTCGCCGGCAGGTTCACGCCCAGATCGATCTGGGTCGTGGGCTCCCCAGTCAACTGGTTGACGTTGATCTGAACCGGTTCAAGCCCGTCGCTGGTGTCACGGGGAAATTCGGGCACCGTGCCATCGGGGCTTGCAGGCCAGCCAAGCAGGACCAGCCCGGATTCCGATACAAGCCGCCCTTCCGCGTCA
>JANSYB010000557.1 GCA_024742655.1 Paracoccaceae bacterium
CGATACCGGCAAGGCGCTGGCCGACACCGACTGGAACATTCACAAGCTCTATGACGGGCTTTTGGCCGACGCGACGGTGGTGCGCGCGACGTTCCATCGCTATGTCATCGACGCCAATCGCGATCCGTCGGGACAAAGCCTGTATCCCGGCCAGAACACCACCGGCCTGGTGCCGCTGACCGACTTTGACGGGCAGGAGATCTGGCATGTGCCGCCGTCCGGTGGTGAGGTGGAACATCGCCGCGAGACATGGCACGCGCCCTATCACGCAGCCTTGCAGGCCGAGTTGGAGCGGGTGCGCGAGGCGCATGGGGTGGCGGTGCTTTACGATTGCCATTCCATCCGTTCGCATATTCCGTTCCTGTTCGAGGGCACTTTGCCGGATTTCAACATCGGCACCAATGGCGGCACGACCTGTGCGCCAGTTATCGCGCAGGCGATCGAGCAGGTCTGTCAGGCGGCGCAAGGCTATAGCTTTGTCACCAACGGCCGGTTCAAGGGCGGCTGGACCACGCGTCACTATGGGCGGCCCGAGGAAGGGTTGCACGCGATCCAGATGGAGCTTGCGCAGTCCACCTACATGGAGGAGGCGCCGCCCTGGCCCTATGACCACACGCGGGCCGACCGGATCCGCGTTCACCTCAAATCACTGTTGGGCCGCCTTGACGCGCTGGCCCGTGAAGGAGAGCTGTCATGACCAACCCCCGCCACAACACCCGCGACGTTCATCCCGATACGGGCACTCAGATCAGCGCCAAGAGCTGGGTCACCGAAGCGCCGATGCGGATGCTGATGAACAACCTGCACCCCGACGTGGCCGAGAACCCGCATGAACTGGTCGTTTATGGCGGCATCGGGCGCGCGGCGCGGACGTGGGAGGATTTCGACCGGATCATCGCCGCGCTGAAAGGGTTGGAGACGGACGAGACCCTGCTGGTGCAGTCGGGCAAGCCGGTGGGTGTGTTCAAGACCCACGCGGATGCGCCCCGGGTTCTGATCGCCAATTCCAACCTCGTGCCGCACTGGGCCAACTGGGATCATTTCAGCGAGCTCGATCGCAAGGGCCTGATGATGTACGGCCAGATGACCGCCGGGTCGTGGATCTATATCGGCACGCAGGGCATCGTGCAGGGCACGTTCGAGACCTTTGCCGAGGCCGGACGGCAGCATTACGACGGCGACCTGACGGGTCGGTGGATCCTGACCGGGGGACTTGGCGGCATGGGGGGCGCGCAACCGCTGGCGGCGGTTTTTGCCGGGGCGTGCTGTCTGGCCGTGGAATGCGACGAGACCCGGGCAGAGTTCCGCAAGCGCACGCGATACCTTGATGAGATCACACGCGACCTTGATGCGGCGCTTGAGATGATCGACCGCTGGACCAAGGCGGGTGAGGCGAAATCCGTGGGCCTGATCGGCAACGCGGCGGATGTTTTCCCCGAACTGGTGCGGCGCGGCGTGAAGCCCGATATCGTCACCGACCAGACCAGTGCGCATGATCCGGTGCATGGCTATCTGCCGCAGGGTTGGAGCGTGGCCGAATGGCGTGCCAAGCAGGAGACCGATCCGAAGGCGGTGGAGAAAGCCGCGCGCGCCTCCATGAAGGTGCATGTGCAGGCGATGGTGGATTTCTGGAACGCCGGTGTTCCCACGCTCGACTATGGCAACAACATCCGGCAGGTGGCGCTTGAGGAGGGTCTGGAAAACGCCTTTGCCTTCCCCGGCTTCGTGCCCGCGTATATCCGGCCGCTGTTCTGCCGGGGTGTGGGACCGTTCCGCTGGTGTGCGCTGTCGGGCGATCCCGAGGATATCTACCGCACCGATGCCAAGATGAAGGAGCTTTTTCCCGACAACACCCACCTGCATCAATGGCTGGACATGGCGCAGGACCGCATCGCGTTTCAGGGGCTGCCGGCGCGGATCTGCTGGATCGGTCTGGGAGAGCGGCACAAGGCGGGGCTGGCCTTCAATGAGATGGTGCGCACGGGCGAGTTGAAGGCGCCCGTTGTGATCGGGCGCGATCATCTGGACTCCGGTTCCGTGGCGAGCCCCAACCGCGAAACCGAGGCGATGAAGGATGGCAGCGACGCGGTCAGCGACTGGCCGCTCCTGAATGCGCTTCTGAACACCGCCAGCGGCGCGACATGGGTCAGCCTGCATCACGGCGGCGGCGTCGGCATGGGCTTCAGCCAACATTCCGGCATGGTCATCTGTTGCGACGGCACCGAGGATGCGGACCGCCGCATCGGACGGGTACTGTGGAACGATCCGGCGACGGGCGTCATGCGGCATGCCGATGCGGGATACGAGATCGCCATCGACTGTGCCAGGGAGCATGGTCTGAACCTGCCGGGAATACTCAAGTGAGCCTTGACCGCTTCATCGAAGCGCAGGATCGCATCTGGCCTGCGCCACTGGACGAAATCCG
>JANSYB010000745.1 GCA_024742655.1 Paracoccaceae bacterium
ATGATCAGATGGTGCAGGGCCGCATCACTTTCGATTTCGCCTTTCAGCAGCTTGGCAAAGCGATCGGCCGTTCCGAAAAACAGGTGCCCCGAAAGTTCGAGAATGACACAATGCTCTCCGGCCCTGGCCAGCAGGGCCAGCTCTTCCTCGGGCCGCTCGACACGCGAACGCCGTGTCGCCAACGTGCTGCGAGAGCGCACAACCTCCGTTCGGGCATAAGAAACGATGAATATCCCGGCGGCTGCCAGTGTTCCGATTGCAAGAGCCTGAAGAAAGCCGAGCGTCGCGGCGATCGCGAAAATCAACAGAACAACGCCATACTCGAACCGTGTCAGGCGGCGCCGGCTTTGCCAAAGCCAGGTATCCAGAAGGTCAAAGCCAAGGTAACTGACCAGCATCGCCATCAGACCGGCGGGAATGTAGGCCAGAATATCCGTGCCTGCGATGACGGCACCGGCACAGGCGGCGGCGGCTACAAGTCCGGGCGCAATTCCCCGCAATCCCATACGATGCGCGAGGATGGATTCGCCGAGGATCACGTAGCCGGGTGGCCCGCCTGCAAACGCGGCTGCGATATTGGACAGGCCCGTGGCGCGCATGTCCTGCTCGGTGTCGGACGGTTGATCAAGGGTTATGGCCAGCCCCGTGGTGTTCAGAAGAGACCCCAGAAGTGTCAGACCGGCAATCGCCAGAAGGGTCGGTGCGGCCATCAGGATCAGCGACCAGTCGATGTCGCGCGCGACATCGCGGGTCAGTGTGTCGCCAAGTCTGGCTTGTTCGAACGGGCCAAGCAGCAGGCCCGTCGAAAGCGCCTCGTTCATCGTCAGGCCCTGCAAGGTGAGAACGGCAAAGAACATGGCTGTGGCCACGCATAATGCGCTTGGCACCAGAAGATCGCCCGGCATGCGCTGTGCTGCAATGGCGAGGGCCAGCCCGCCGAGAATCCATGGCAGCCAGCGGGCCAGAGACAGCGTACCCAGCACCTCGGCGAGGTTGAAGATACTGACACTTTCCTGCGCAACGATCCCCAGCCCACCCATCAACAGCAGGTAACCGGTCGAGGCCAGAAACCCGGCGATCACGGGATAGGGGATGTACCGGATCAACGCGCCCAACCGCAGCACCCCGGCAAAGAAAACGACAAGCCCGGTGAACAGGCTGGACGTGACGACCAATGCCAAAACGGTCGCGAAAAGTGCATCACTGGCCAATGCCGCCGACCCTGCATATCCGCTTGCCGCCGATCCGATCAGCACGGCAGTGATGTCTTGCGGATTGCAGATGACCCCACGAATGGAATAGGCAAAACTGCCGACCAGCGCCATCACCGCGCCACCCAGAAGGGTCAGGGCAATCCCCTGTCCCAGAAAGGCGGACAGCGGGCCTGCATAGATCAGTGCGGCAAAAGAGATGGTCAGGGCAACGGCCATGGAACCGATGACAAGACAGGCGATCAGGAGTTGCAAAAGCCGGGCTATCGCCAAAACCACGCTCCTGAAA
>JANSYB010000336.1 GCA_024742655.1 Paracoccaceae bacterium
ATAGCCGATGGCCAGTTTGCGCTGGATATAGGAGGTGGAGCATTTGCGGTCCGTGATGGCGATCTGCACCGCCTGATCGTAAAGCGCATCCTCACCCTCGGTGTTGCCACCGGTGTTGAGACCCAGAACCGCGTCGATGTTACTGGCCTTGTCCTCTTCGGGGCCCTCCTGCACGCCACCCACATATTCCGGCGGGCCAAAGGCCTTGAGGTGATTGACCACCTCCTCGACTTCCTCGTCGCTGACAAAGGGGCCATGACAGCGGGTGATCTTGCCGCCGCCCGCCATATAGAGCATGTCGCCCATGCCAAGCAGCTGCTCGGCGCCCATTTCGCCCAGGATGGTGCGGCTGTCGATCTTGGACGTCACCTGGAAACTGATCCGCGTGGGAAAGTTGGCCTTGATCGTGCCGGTGATGACATCGACCGACGGGCGCTGCGTGGCCATGATGAGGTGAATGCCCGAGGCCCGCGCCATCTGTGCAAGGCGCTGAATGCAGGCTTCGATCTCCTTGCCGGCGACCATCATGAGGTCGGCCATCTCGTCGACGATCACCACGATATAGGGCATCTTTTCAGGTGCGAATTCCTCGGTTTCGAAAACGGGTTCTCCGGTCTCGTCATCGAACCCCGTCTGGACCGTGCGGCTGAACATCTCACCCTTGGACAGCGCCTCGGCGACGCGGCCGTTGTAGCCATCGATGTTACGCACGCCCATCTTGGACATCTTGCGATAGCGGTCTTCCATTTCCGCGACGACCCACTTGAGCGCGACCACGGCCTTTTTCGGGTCCGTCACCACGGGCGACAGAAGGTGCGGGATGCCGTCATAGACACTGAGTTCAAGCATCTTGGGGTCGATCATGATCAGGCGGCATTCCTCTGGCGTCAGCTTGTAAAGCAGGCTGAGGATCATCGTGTTGATCGCCACCGACTTACCAGAGCCGGTCGTGCCCGCGATCAGCAAATGAGGCATCTTGGCGAGGTTCGACACAACCGGATCACCACCGATATCCTTGCCCAGAGCCAGGGGAAGTTTCTGGTTTCCGTCGCCGAAATCGCGGGTCGAAAGCAGTTCGCGCAGAATGACCATTTCACGGCCGTCATTGGGCAGTTCGATCCCGATCACGCTGCGGCCCGGAACCGTGCTGACACGGGCGCTGAGCGCGCTCATGGAGCGGGCGATATCGTCGGCCAGACCGATCACGCGGCTGGCCTTCAGGCCCGGTGCCGGTTCCAGTTCGTACATGGTAACGACGGGGCCGGGGCGGACGCTGACGATCTCACCTTTCACGCCATAGTCATCCAGCACGTTTTCCAGCATCCGGGCGTTTTCCTCCAACGCCTCGTCGGACAGATGATGGCGCTGGATGTTTTCGGGGCTGGACAAAAGGCTCAGCGGCGGCAGCTCATACTCGATCTGCGGCTTGTCTTCGAATTGCAGGGCGGGTTGTGCCTCGGCAACGGCCCGGCTTGAGGGTTGCGGCGCACGCCTCGGCGGGTGCTGCACAACCTTTTTAGGTTCAGCCAAGGGAACGCGCGGCTGCGCCTGAAACATCGGCGCGGCTGGTGGCGTGCTGGCCTCCGCCTCGCCGTATTCATCATGGGCCTCGTATTCCTGGACGGGCATCTGCGGCGCCGGAGGAACGGCGGCCTGTGCGGCGGTCAGGGGCGGCTCGGGCGGCAGGCCCGCGCCGGCCTGCGCATTGAAGATCAGCGGATCCGGCCCACGCCCCCGACCCTTGGTCAGAGGGGCCACGCTTTCGGCCTGAACGGCCGGATTCTGCCGCACGCGGCTTTTGATGACGTCGGCGATCTTGGCCCTGACCCGATCGTCCGGGGGGGTATCGACGTCCAGAGCCGGCGCTGTTTCAATCAATTCGGGTTCCGGATCGGGGTCGGGCCGGCGGATCAGAGACGGCATGCGCGATAGCAAGCCGCCGGTCTTTTCCACCACCGGCTCCTCCTGATCGAAAGGGGCCACATTTGGATGCGACACGGCGGGATCGGGCATCGCCGCATAGGCCTGCGGGACGGCAGCGGCAACCGGCGCACGCCGCACGACGGCAGGCTCTGGCACGGCGGCCTCGGCGCGGGCCAGTTCAGCGGCCTCGGCCCGTTCCTGTGCGCGTCGCGCACGATGCTCGGCGGCCTTGTTCTTCATGCCGCGGGCGGCATGCGCGGCCCCCGTGGCACCCCGGCCCAACAGCGTCATCAGTCCGGCATATGTCATGATGACACCCACCAGAAGGAAACGCGCGATCCGTACGATCTCGGGCCGGGTAAAGCCCAGAACGAACGCTCCAAGGACCAGCATGGCAAGGCCAAGCGCCACCGAAAGCAGCTTCAGGCCCAAGCTGGCACCGACGGGCAGAACACCAAGAATCGTACCCAGAACCGTATCGCCGAAAAGACCACCAAGGCCGAAACTATGGGTGGCCGCCCATTCAGGGCTGGGTGTCAGGGAAGAGGCATAAAGCGCCAGAAGGGCCACCCAGATCGGCGCAAAGATCAGGCGGGAGAGCGCGCGCTCTTCGCCCCGATGCAGGGCAAACCGCAGCCCCCAGCCACCCAGAACGATGGCAAGACCCCAGGCGCCCCAGCCCACGATCATGAAAAGCGGGGCCGCGATCGAGGCCCCGAACCGGCCCAGCCAGTTCTGAACCGTGGCATCGGTGGCCGACATCCAGCTGGGATCGTCGGGATGGTAAGAGGCAATCATCATCGCGGCCATGGCCCCAAGCGCCAGCAGGGCCAGCCCAAGAAGTTCCTTGCCACGCTTCTCGATCGCCTCGGCCATCGAGCTGTCGAGAAGCGGGTCACGTCCGCGTGTCTGATATGCCATTTTTTCCCTCGTCCTCAATCATGCGTACAGACAGTCACGCAGCCGTGTCAGGCCTTGTGCCATCTCTTCTTTTGGGGCCACCATCGCGACCCGGATATATGCCTTGCCGGGGTTCATCCCCCGGGCATCGCGGCTCAGATAGGCGCCGGGCAGAACCCGAACACCCGTCTTCTGCCACAGTCTCAGCGCCGCTGCCTCGCCATCGTCGACGGGTAGCCACAGGAAAAAACCCGCCTCGGGCCCCTTGTAACCCGGGACACCGTCCATGATCCGGTCGGCGACCTCGTATTTTTCCTGATAGAGGCGGCGGTTCTCGGCGACATGCGCCTCGTCATCCCAGACCTTTTCGGCCGCATGCTGCAGCGGCATCGGCAACGGCGCACCCGCATAGGCACGCAATTGCCGTAGGCGCCGGATGATTTCCGGCCCGCCCGCGACAAAACCACTGCGCAGTCCCGGCAGGTTCGACCGTTTCGACAGGCTGTGAAAGGCCACGACCCGCTCGGGGTCCGCGCCCATGTCCTGTGCGACCGCCAAAGCCCCTGCCGGCGGCGCATCGCGGTAAATCTCGGAATAACACTCGTCCGCGAAAATCTTGAAATCATGTTTTTCGGCCAACCCGATCAGGTCGCGCCAGTAACCCGCATCTGCCACCGCCCCTTGTGGATTGGAGGGCGAGCACAGATAGGCCACCGCGACACGCTCAAGCACATCCGCCGGCAGCCCCCGCAAATCCGGCAGATAGCCGGTCTCGCGCGTGGCGGGCAGGAAAACCGGCTCTGCCCCGACGCTGAGCGCGGCCACCATGTAGACCTGGTAAAACGGGTTCGGGATCAGAACGACGGGCTGTTTGCCGCACTTGGTTTCCGGGCAAAGCGCCATCATGGCGTTGTAGAGCCCCTCGCGCGTGCCGTTCAGGGCCATGACATTGCGCTCGGGTTCCAGCGTCACGCCATACCGGCGCTGCACCCAGTCACAGATCGCCCGCAAGAGGCCGGGCGTGCCCTCGTTCACAGGGTATTTGCCAAATCCATCCGAATTTTCGGAAATGATATCAACGATCCATGACGGAAATCCATGCCTGGGCTCGCCGATGGTCATATGCAGGACATCGCCACCCGGCGCATGCACGTCGAGAAGGCCCCGCAGACGCGGGAACGCGTATTCCGGTAGGTTCGAAAACCGCTCGGGGAACATTCAATACTGCCTCAAGGTTCGGGATCGTTGGTGTCCCGTTTGATCTGAATCTACCCAAGCAGGCGGTTGCAGTCCAGCAAAACCAAGAACTTGGG
>JANSYB010000303.1 GCA_024742655.1 Paracoccaceae bacterium
AGCATGTAGCCCCCAAAGAGGACCGCCGCCGCGACAATAATCCATAACAGGTTTTTCATAATCTCATCCCCTCAACTTGCAGGCCATGCCCTGTGGCGGTGCCCGACATTGCAGTTGCATCCCAAATGGCGAGGCGAATGGAAAGGTGCAAGGGGGAAATCCGCTTCTTTCGGCTCAGATAAGCCGACCCTGCGCCCATGCGCCCGACATCGGGCGACAGCGCGCCCACCGTCCTGCGCCCCCCATGGGTGGGGCCCGGTCACGCAGTATTTTGCCGCTTGAAACACCACCGGCGCGGCGTTACCTTGCCGGCGCATGATTTCAATGTTCTGAAAGGACCAAAGCCATAGCCCGCAGACCCCACAACGCGCCACCAACGCGCGACACCGGCCCCCGCGTCAACGACCGAATTCGCGCCCCTGAAATCCGCCTCATCGGCGCAGATGGTGAAAACGCAGGCGTTGTTACCCCGGAACAGGCTATGGACATGGCCGCGGAGGCGGGCCTCGATCTGGTCGAAATCTCGCCGAACGCGACGCCCCCGGTCTGCAAGATCATGGACTACGGCAAGTACAAGTACGAACAGCAGAAACGCGAATCCGAGGCGCGCAAGAAACAAAAGGTCATCGAGGTGAAGGAGGTGAAATTCCGCCCCAACACTGACACGCATGACTATGACGTGAAGATGCGCAACGTGTTCCGCTTTCTCGAGAATGGCGACAAGGTCAAGATCACGCTGCGGTTTCGCGGCCGCGAGATGGCGCACCAGGATCTGGGCCGCGACCTGCTGGAGCGCGTGGCCGAGGACGTCAAGGAAATCGGCAAGATCGAGAACATGCCCAAGATGGAAGGCCGCCAGATGATCATGATCATCGGACCGGCGGGCAAATAACGCGCACCATCGCGATTTGACGAAATGAGTGCCCCGTGCGACCACCCGTCGGGCGGGCTTGCTCTTGCATTCAAAAAGGACTGGTGCTCTCATGCGCGCAAGAGTGACGGCATGGGGGTGACCGGCGATTTTTTTGGGCGCGCGCCCCCGCCCGGTGCAAGTATCCGTGGTGCCGGACAACCAGCAAGACGCAGGCGTCGAGCCTGTATCCGGGAGGCGAAATGAGACCCAGATTCACTCTGGTCGCGACGGCGATGCTCTTGATGTGCGCCGTGTCCGCCAAGGCGGAGCGCGCCAGCGACGGCCAGCTCAATATTCTTTACTGGCAGGCCCCATCTATCATGAACCCGTACCTTTCGGGCGGGATCAAGGATATCGAGGCCGGCAGCCTCGTTCTGGAACCGCTGGCCCGCTATGACGAAACGGGCGCGATGGTGCCCTGGCTGGCCGAGGCCATCCCCACCCTTGAAAACGGCGGCGTGGCCGAGGACCTGACCGCGATCACATGGACGCTGAAAGAGGGGGTTTTGTGGTCCGATGGCACGCCGCTGACCTCGCAGGACGTGAAATTCAGCTGGCAATATTGCACCGCCGAGGGCGGCGGCTGCGCCCAGATCGAGAAATACGGCGGCATCGCCAGTATCGACACCCCCGACGACCGCACGGTCGTGGTCAATTTCGATGGCCCCAAACCCTTTCCCTACACTGCCTTTGTCGGGGCAACCGCGCCCATCCTGCAGCAGGCACAGTTCGCGGACTGCCTTGGCCCCAAGGCGCCGGAATGCACGAGGCAGAATTTTTATCCCATCGGCACCGGTCCTTTCGTGGTGGACGATTTTCGTCCAAATGACGTGATCCAGTTCTCGGCCAACCCGAATTACCGCGACCCGGACAAGCCCGCGTTCGCCCGGGTGCTGCTGAAGGGCGGCGGGGATGCGACGGCCGCGGGGCGTGCGGTGCTCGAGACCGGGGATTACGACTACGGCTGGAACCTGCAGCTGGCCCCGGATGTTCTGGACAACATGGAATCGGCCGGCCTCGGTCAGGTCGTGTCGACCTTCGGCGCCTTGGTCGAGCGGATCATCATCAACCTGACCGATCCCTCGGCCGAGCACGGCGCGCGCCGCTCCACGCTCGACCACCCGCACCCGTTTCTGACCGACAAGGCCGTGCGCCAAGCCCTGTCGATGGCCATCGACCGCGAATTGCTGGTCGAGATCGGCTATGGCAGCGCGGGGCGCGTGACCTGCAATATCCTGCCTGCCCCTGAAATCTATGCCTCGACCGCAAACGATGCCTGCAAAACGCAGGATATCGACGGCGCCAATGTCTTGCTGGACGCGGTCGGCTGGACCGACAGCGACGGCAACGGTGTGCGTGACAAGGACGGGGTCGAGTTGCGGCTGCTGTTCCAGACCTCCACCAACGCGGTCCGTCAGGATTTCCAGACCCTGATCAAGCAATGGTGGTCGGAAATCGGCGTCGCGACAGAGCTGCGCAATATCGATGCCAGCGTCTTTTTCGGCGGTGATCCGGGCAGCCCGGACACCTATCAGAAATTCTATGCAGACGTGCAAATGTATGCCAGCACCTTTGATGGCACCGATCCCGAGGCGTACCTGGCCAACTGGCAGTGCGCGCAGATCCCAAGCCCCGAAAACCAGTGGCAGGGCAGCAACATGTCGCGCTACTGCAACGAGGCGTACAACGCCCTTGTCGCGCAGATGCAGACAACCGGCGAACTGGACAAGCGTGCGGAACTGGCCAAGTCGATGAACGACATGCTGATGCAGGATTACGTGATGCTGCCGCTTGTCGACCGGGGCCGTGTGTCGGCGCATTCCAATACTCTCGGCGGCGTGCGCCTCAATATCTGGGACAGCGAACTTTGGAACATCACCGACTGGTACCGCAAGCCGGCCGAGTGATGCACGTGCGACGCCGGGCGGGATGGGCTGAATGCTGACCTACACCATCCGGCGGCTGATCCTGTCGGTCCCCACCTTGCTGCTGATCGCGCTGGTGATCTTCCTGCTGCTGGAACTGGCGCCGGGCGATCCGATGGCGCAGGTGCCCCTGACCGTCCCGCCCGAGGTCAAGGCGCAGATGCGAGACGCGCTTGGCCTGGGGGAACCGATGCATGTGCGGTTCTGGAAATGGCTGGTGCAGTTCTTCTGGATCGAACCGCAGGTGATGATCGACCGCCTGTTCGGCACCACCCTGTCCGAGGGCAAGTTGCGTGTCATCAGCTGGCAACACCGCAGCCCGGTGATGGACGATGTTCTGCGCCGCCTGCCCCAGACGTTGTGGGTGGTGGGCACGGCCTATGTGGTGGGGGTGCTGATCGCCCTGCCCATCGGCATCTATTCCGCCTACCGGCAGTATTCGGTCTTCGACCAGGCGGGTACGTTCATCACCATGGTCGGCTATTCCATCCCGCCCTTCTTTACCGGGCCGCTGGTGATCGTGATCTTCTCGGTGCAACTGGGCTGGTTTCCGTTCATCTACGACACCACGCACGAGGTCAAAGACTGGGACAGTTTCGTCGTGCAACTCAGGCAGATGGTGCTGCCGGTGATGGTGCTGGCGCTGCAGACCACGGCGCAGATCAGCCGCTACATGCGCGCGGCGATGCTGGACAACCTGCAACAGGATTACGTGCGCACCGCCCGCGCCAAGGGCCTGAGCGAGGCGGTGGTGGTCATGGTCCACGTGTTGCGCAATTCGATGATCCCGGTTGTCACGGTGATCGCGCTCGGTATGCCCGCGATCTTCGGCGGGGCGATCATCACCGAACAGGTGTTTTCCATCAACGGCATCGGCGCGCAGCTGATAGGCGCGATCCAGGCCAATGACCTGCCGACCGTGCAGACCATCACCTTTCTTTTCGCGGTGCTGATCGTGCTGGCCAACCTGTTGGCCGATATCCTTTACGGCCTGCTGGACCCGAGGATCCGCTATGACTGATCTGCCCACACCGCCCCGCGGCCAGTGGGCCGATATCTGGCATCAGTTCCGGCGCCATCGCGGTGCGCTGGTCGGCGCGGTGGTCTTCGTGGCGATCGTCGTGACCGTCTATCTGGGCCCGCTCCTGTGGCCGCTGGAGCCCGGCTATGCCGACGTTCGCTCGCGCAACCAGAGGCCCAGCTGGGCGCATCCCTTCGGCACCGATCAGATCGGGCGTGACACCTTCGCGCGGATGCTGGCGGGGGGGCAGACCTCCATCGCCGTGGGGCTGACGGCGATGGCGCTCGCGCTTGGCCTTGGCACGCTGATCGGGGTGCTGGCCGGGTTCTTCCGGTGGCTCGACGGGCCGCTCATGCGCCTGACCGACCTCTTTTTGTCGCTGCCGCTTCTGCCGCTTCTACTGGTTATGGTGATGCTGTTTCGCGAGGCGCTCAGCGCCGCGTTCGGGCCGGAGACGGGCATATTCATCCTGATCGTCGTGGCTATCGGCGTGACCAGCTGGATGCCCACGGCCCGGATCGTGCGCGGCGACGTGCTGGCGCTCAAGGAACGCGAATTCGTGCTGGCC
>JANSYB010000644.1 GCA_024742655.1 Paracoccaceae bacterium
CGCGGGCTGATCGACGGGGATCAGGCGGGCGCGCAATATGCCGATCTGGCCTGTGCGGTGGTGGGGGCGCTCTGGCCGGTCGTGATCGTCCAGTTCGGCACAAAGCACGGTGATCCGCCCGGGCACGGGGCGGTCGTGGTCGGCATGGGCTCGCTCGGCGCGGCCAAGCTGAATGCCGGCTCCGACCTCGACCTGATCGTGATCTATGACGCGGCCGGGCAGGACAGTTCCGATGGCCGCCGTCCCCTGGCGGCCCGGGCCTATTATGCGCGGCTCACACAGGCGCTGATCACCGCGATCACGGCCCCGATGGCCGAGGGGCGGCTTTACGAGGTGGACATGCGCCTGCGCCCGTCGGGTAATCAGGGGCCGGTGGCGACGAGCTGGACCTCGTTCCGATCCTATCAGCGGGACGAGGCCTGGGTCTGGGAGCATCTTGCGCTGACCCGCGCGCGCGTCATCGCCGGACCGGGCGGTCTGGCCGAAGAGGTGGAACAGTTCCGCCGGACCCTGCTGGCCGAAAAGGGCGCACCCGAAGACGTGTTGCAGGAAGTGGCGAGCATGCGCGCCCGGATCGCCGAGGCCAAGAGCCCGGACGGCATCTGGGATGTCAAGCTGGGCCCCGGACGCCTTCAGGATATCGAATTGATTGCACAGGCCGGGGCGCTGATGCATGGCTGCGGCGCGCGTGGGGTGATCGACGGGCTGGACAGCGGTGTCGCAATCGGCTGGTTGAAAGACGCAGACAGGGCGGCGCTTGGCCACGCTTATGCGCTTTGCTGGACGGTGTTGCAGGCGGCACGCCTGTTGAGTGACAAGCCGCTGGACCCCGGGGCACTGGGCGAAGGCGGGCGCAGGTTCGTCTTGCGTGAAACGGACTGTGCGGACCTCGAGGCGCTGGAGGCGGCCCTTGAGCAGAACGCGGCGCACGCCGCCGAAGTGATCGACGCGGCGCTGACGCGCCCACCAGAAGGGTTGCGCGATGGAACGGAATGAAAACGATCCCAAGGGCCTTATCCGCGAGGCCTATCGGATCGAGGGCATCA
The DNA here is from genome assembly GCA_024742655.1 of Paracoccaceae bacterium. GTDB lineage: Bacteria > Pseudomonadota > Alphaproteobacteria > Rhodobacterales > Rhodobacteraceae > Roseovarius. Next base: position 1,047 of record JANSYB010000644.1, read on the forward strand.
CCCTGGGTGAATGCCGGTCCATATTTCTCGACTGGGCGCTGTCGCTGCCGGCGCAGGCCGACAATGCCACCGCACTTGAGGCGCTGATCGCCGCCTATGGCACCGATGCCCCCGATCACCCGATGACACAGGTCATGCGCGAGGGGCTGACGGCGGCCGAAACGCCCCGGCGGCGGGGCGGGTGGCGCGCCCGGCAACGCGAAAACGGCAGCTGAGGCCAGCCCCGCGAACCTGTCGGGAATCACGGTAAAGCGCTGAAATTGTCTAAAATGTGCCTCATTTGGCACGCATCTTTCCCAAAATCGAGTTTGGGCGAACAGCCCGAGGAGGAAAGATGACCTATCGTCGAGTGATTGCTGCCAGCATGATGGCACTGGCCGTGTCGGGCTGTGCCACCGTTGAAACCGCCACGCGGAACGCGCCGCTTGAGCAGCAGACCATCACCCCCGCGCCGCTGTCGCTGAACGTTCAGGACGTGCGCGTGAGCGTGCCCGCGTCGCTCACCGTGTCCGAGGCCAACCGTTACTACCCCGGTGGCGACATCGTGTGGCGGGAAGACCCGCGCGGTGATCGTCACGCCCAGGTCAAGGCGATCGTCGAGGTGGGCCTGCGCGAAGGGATCGCCCAGTTGCCCCAGGGCGGTGTGCCGGTGATCCTCGATGTCGAGGTCACGCGCTTTCACGCCCTGACCGAAAAGGCACGCTACACCATCGGCGGCGTCCACGCGATCCAGTTCAATATGGTGCTGCGCAACCCCGAGACCGGCGAAGCCTACGGCGAGCCGCATTTCGTCAAGGCCGATTTCAAGGCGCTTGGCGGGCAGGCGGCCATTCAGGCCGAAAGCCAGGGTGCCACGCAGAAATACCGCATCACCAAGCAGCTCGCCAAGGTCATCCAGACCGAGCTGACCAGCGCGGATGGCTACCAGGCCGCCAATCTCGGCTTCCTCGGCGC
>JANSYB010000635.1 GCA_024742655.1 Paracoccaceae bacterium
AAGAAGACCTACCAGATGGATCCGGCCAATACCGACGAGGCGCTGCGCTGCGTGGCCCGTGACCTGACAGAGGGCGCGGACATGGTCATGGTCAAACCCGGTCTGCCCTATCTCGATATCTGCCGCCGGGTGAAAGACGAATTCGGCGCGCCGACCTATGCCTACCAGGTGTCGGGCGAATACGCGATGATTCAGGCCGCGGCGCAAAACGGCTGGATCGACGGGGAGCGGGCCATGGCCGAAAGCCTGATGGCATTCAAGCGCGCGGGCTGTGACGGTATCCTGACCTATTTCGCCCCGGCGATGGCACGGGTGCTTGCGGGCGGGCAATAACCCGCCCAAAATCCACAATCCTTGGTGACAGTCCGCCGATCCGCCCCTATACTGAGTGCCAGCCCGGTATACGAAAAGACCGGCTGAGATCAGGCAACGAACAGGCAGTCACATGAAAAATCTATCTAGGCGCAGCTTCACGCTCGGCGCTCTGGCCGCGTCCCCCCTTCTGGCGGCGTGCGGCAACGGGGTCGGCAGTCAAGGCGACCAGAAGATCGACGCGCGCGTCGACTCGACGCTCAATTATCTTTTCACACGTTATCCCAACACCCAGGATCTCGCGGATAAATCAACCGGTATGCTGGTGATGCCGCTGGTGACCGAGGGCGGTTTCCTTGTGGGCGGCGGCTACGGTCGTGGTGCGCTGCGTGTGGGTGGTGTCACGGTCGATTACTATTCGGCCACCAAGGGCAGCGTCGGGTTGCAGATCGGCGCGCAGCAATTCGCGCATGTTCTGTTCTTCATGACGGATGACGCGCTGTCGAAATTCCGCCGCTCCTCCGGCTGGGTGGCCGGTGCGGATGTGGAATACGTTTTCAACGACAAGGGTGAGAACCTGCGCGCCGACACCACGACCTCCTCCAGCCCGGTCGTCGCGGTGATCTTCGGTCAGGCGGGCGCCTTGGCCGGTGTGTCGCTGGAAGGCATGAAATACACGCGCATCATTCCCTGAACCGGAATGGTCTGGTTGCCCGCCCGTCACGGGGCGGGCCCTTGGCATCTCAGTGCAGCGTCAATTCACCGACGACCTGGCGCCACTCTCCGGGGCTGATCATCTTGCGGTGCGTGAACTGGACGGAATGCAACGGTCCTTCGATCTCGTCCTGCCAGAACTCTATGAACTTGAAGAGTTTCGGGTGATCCGGCGCGATGTCGTAATCCTGCCAGACGAAACTGTTCAGGACATGCGCGTAATCCGGCATGTGGTAAAAGAATTCGGCCGTGGTCAGACCATAGCCCTTGAGCATCAATTCGGTTTCGCTCATCTGCATTTTTCTGCTCCTGTTGGACCCTTTCGATCGGCTTATGGAATCATGATGCCGTGAAAAAATTACTTTTCAACAAAAACAGTGTGTTAGCACATGGTGCGCATGGCTGCCAAAACCCGGCCTCACAAGCCATTGCACCCCATATCCGGGCTCTGATATAGTTTGCACAACAAGATATAGATCGAGCTTTACAGGACGGGCCCCAACGTGAGCGATACGCCGGAAACCCCTGAAAACGAAGACGAAATGCCGCCAGAACGCCCTGTCTATGATGGGCCGACGATTTCGATCTCCGACGAGATGAAAGCGTCTTATCTGGATTACGCCATGTCGGTCATCGTCAGCCGGGCCATTCCCGATCTGCGTGACGGCCTGAAGCCTGTTCATCGGCGCATCCTTTACGCGATGCACGAAACCGGCAACACACATGACAAGCCCTATCGCAAATCGGCCCGCCCGGTGGGCGATGTCATGGGTAAATATCACCCCCATGGCGACAGCGCGATCTACGATGCGCTGGTGCGCATGGCGCAGGATTTTTCGATGTCCCTGCCCCTGCTGGACGGCCAGGGCAATTTCGGCTCGATGGACGGCGATAACCCGGCCGCCATGCGTTACACCGAGGTGCGCATGGACAAGCCGGCGCAATCGCTGCTGGCCGACATCGAAAAGGAAACCGTCGACTTTCAGGACAACTACGATGGCAAG
>JANSYB010000684.1 GCA_024742655.1 Paracoccaceae bacterium
CTGAGAACCGAAAGCTGCGTGCGTCGGCCGATCAGGCGCTTGACAAGGGCACGGAGGGACATCCTGTGACTTCCCGGAAATGGCGATTAACCAGTGCTATCGCGAAATCTCGATCCGGTCCAGTTGCCAGACACTGAGCGCATAGATCGTTTCGGTTTGCAGGGCGCTGTCGGAATCGTAATCGAAGACCAGCCAGACAGGGCCCTTGCCGCGTGGCGACATCGGTTGGCCGTTTCGCGTATCGGCCAGCAGGGCACCCGATTGCATCAACAGATCGGCAGGGGCGTGCACCGTGTAATCGTTCAATGCATGAAGCGCCAACCCGCCCTGGTCGATGCCCAGATGGGTCAGCAGGTCTTTGATCTTGACGCCTTCGAACCGTTGCGGCCCGCGCGTCCAGATGGTTCTGGTTTCGATCTGACGCCGGGGCAGCGCATGAAGATCCTCGCGGCTCAGGGAAACGCTGCGCATCACGGCGCCATTGGCGCCGGTATAGTCGATCGTCAGAACCGGATCGGCGTCCTGCGCCATGGCATCCGGCCGCAACACCAGAAACAGCGCGACCACAACCGGAAACACCGCAACCAAACGAACCCAAACGCGCCGGAACGCGGCGCAATTTTTTTCCAAACCCATCATACGCGGGCGACCCTAAGTCAAATTTTCCCAAATGTCGCCATACATCTGTGCAAGCTTCCCAATTAAAGCTATTTGTTGACTATTGCTTCGTGTCGGGCATTTGCGTCGTTTTTGCGCATGGCACGTGGTGTGATTGGGTTGCGTCTGATGCAAAAGATCCTGCTGGCCGACGACCACGCGCTGGTGCGTGACACGCTGGCCCAATATCTGGGCCGCGCAGGGGGATTCGTGGTCGAGCAGGCCAGTACCCTGGAAGAGGCGTTGCAGGTCAATGCCGCCAAGGGCCCATTCAGCCTGATTCTGCTGGACTACACGATGCCGGGCATGGACGCGCTTGAAGGGCTTGCGCGCATGCAGTCACGCTCGGGGTGCCCGGTAGCGCTGTTGTCGGGAACCGCGCCCCCGGATGTGGCCCGTCGCGCGCTGCGCTCGGGCGCGGCCGGATTTCTGCCAAAGACCCTGTCGCCGGAAAAGATGCTGGAAGCGGTGCACCGTATGGTTGCCGGCAAAATTTTCCTGCCACTGGAGTTTCTGGAGAGTGGCGAGGCCGAGGGCCATGTTCAGCTGACCCCGCGCGAAAGCGAAGTCCTGCGCGGTCTGGCCGAGGGCAAGGCCAACAAGGAAATCGCCCGCGATCTCGATATCCAGGAGGTCACCGTCAAGCTGCATGTCAAAAGCCTGACCCGCAAACTGGGGGCCAAGAACCGCACCCATGCCGCCATGCTGGGCCGGGATCTGGGTCTGATCTGAATGGGCGCCTTGCGGCGCGCGGGATCTCTCGTCGCCGTCCTTGCGGCCGTCGCCTCGGGGCGGTGGCGACGCGACGCCTCATTCGAAGGCAAGCGCCCGTTGTCCCGCGCGGGAGCCTCCGGCGGGAGTATTTGGGAAACGATGAAAACCGGCTGAAAGAGGTGACGGGGCCGAAAAAAGAAAAGCCCCGGCGCGAACCGGGGCTTTTGCCGGAGGTTGGATTGGATCAGGCGTGGCGGCGCCGACGCGCGGCCGCGCGGCCGCCACGTCCGCCGGCGGCCTCCTCGCCGGGCTTGGCCGGCGCCTTGTTGAACTTGATCCATTCGCCGCCATGCGGGTCGTTGTCGGTCAGGAAATTGGCGGCGCGGATCGCCTCCATTTCCTTGCC
>JANSYB010000079.1 GCA_024742655.1 Paracoccaceae bacterium
TACGACATCAACGACCGGTGGGCGGCATTCGGCGAATACCAGTTCACCTGGTCCGGCAATGATATCACGCTGGATCCCGATCCGACGGTTCCCGGCCAGACACCGGGCGAACTGAACGCGGATATCCTGACGCATGCCGTAAACTTCGGGATCAGCTACAGCTTCTGACACCTGCGGCACATTGCCTGCGTGACTTCGCAATGTATACCTTGGGGGCTCTGCCCCCAAACCCCCGAGGTATTTCAGGCCAGATGAAGAAAAGGCGGAATACGTCTTTCACTGTTCCTCAAATACTCCCGCCGGAGGCGAGTCACTGACGAATGGCGGGAAGAAGCGCGTCACATCGACATTTGCCCCGAGGAGGCGCCCGCAGGGCAACGACGAGAGATCCTGTGCGCCGCAAGGCGCTCAATTTCAGAAGTCCTGAAGCAACAATTTTTGCTCCTCGACGAGGTGCAGCTTGATGAACTCCACTGCGGAGGCCACGTCGCGCGAGGCGATGGCGTTGTAGAGCGTGTTGTAGCGCTTCTGGTAATCCTGCATCCGTCTCGGTGTGAGGTTGCGCCGGCGCAGCTTGGTGCGAAAGCTTTGGCGGTAGGTTTCGATCGTCAGCCGGTAGCACGACGCCAGCAACGGGTTCCCGGTGCCCTCGGCGATCTGCATGTACAATTGTTCCTCGAGCGCGATGAAGCCGTCCACATCCGTGGTGATGCCCTCGATCTCGGACAGGGTCTTGCTGAGTTCGGTGATCATGCGCGGGGTCATGTTGACCACCGCCAGCCGCACCATTTCCGGCTCCAGGATGCCGCGCACCACAAGGTGATCCAGCGGGCTGGTCTCATCGGCGACCGAATCGGTGGGGGCCGCACGCGCCGGTCCCGAGCGGTAGGTCACGAAACTGCCCGACCCGGGGCGGCGCAGGATGACATCCTGGCTTTCCAGCACATCGAGAGCTTCGCGCACGGTGTTGCGTGCCACGCCGAGTTCGGCCGCCAGCGTGCGTTCCGAGGGCAGACGCGTGTCACGCGGGTATTCCTCGGACTTGATTCGGGCAAACAGCGTGTCGACCACGATTTGCACCGTCGCGCCGACCGGTTGCGGGATCACGATGCCCGTCTCGTTGCCATCTGCCAGTTTCGTCATGTCCTTCGGTCCGCAGCGAAATGCCCTGTCCGCGACCATACTGCGCGATCGCGGGGCCTTCCAGTGGGATTGCAGCGGGTGCGGATCGACAGGACCCCTTTTCGCGGCCCGTCCAACGCGCGATAACCAACAACAGCGCAACAAGCGGAGAGCCGATATGAGCCCGACGGCACCTGTCATGTCCAGCCTGCAGGAGATCGAGAAAGACTGGATCGACTACAACAACCACCTCAACATGGGGTTCTACACTGTTCTGTTCGATCGCGCCGTCGATGAGGTCTACGAGGCGTTCGGGTTCGGGCCGGCCTATATCGCGGCGCGCAACTGCACCACGTTTTCGGCCGAGTTTCATGTCCGGTACCTGCGCGAAATCAAGCTGGGCGACCGGGTGAGGGTGGCGTTTCGCCTTGTCGATTTCGATGAAAAGCGCCTGCATACCTTTCAGGAAATGTACCATGAGGATGGCTGGCTGGCCGCGACGGGCGAGGGGCTGACGCTGCACGTGGACCTGTCTGGCCCAAAGGTGACTGGCATGCCGCCGGAGATCCTGTCCAACGTGTCCGCCATGGCGGCGCAGCACGCATCGCTGCCGATGCCCGACGGCGTGGGCCGTTCGATCGGGATCCGGCGTCGGGCCTAGGCCGCGCCGGATAACAAGTCTCTCGACGCGGCGCACAAGACCGCGCTAGGGTTAACAGCGAAATGGCGGGGTGCGGCCGGGGGTGCGGGGGACCAGACGGACGAATGCTTGAACTGATCGTCAAACGTCTGGCGCTTGGCGCGGTGACCGTGTGGCTGGTCTCGGTGGTGATCTTCGCCGGGATCGAGGCGCTGCCGGGCGACGCCTGCACGGCCTATCTTGAGCGCGACGCGCAGGGCAAGCTGCTTGAGAATTGCCGTCAGTCGCTCGGCCTCGATCGCCCGGCGGTGACGCGTTACCTCGATTGGGCAGGGTCGGCGCTGCGCGGCGATTTCGGCGTTTCGGTGGATGGAGAGACCCGCATCACCGCAGAGGTCGCGCTGCGCGTCAAGAATTCCATTCTGCTGGCGGCGGGGGCGCTTGCCGTGGGTGTGCCGCTGGCGATTTTTCTTGGCGTGTTCGCAGGCCTTTACCGGGACCGGCCCGCGGATATCGTCGTTTCGACGCTGGCGATCCTTGCAATGACCATCCCGGAATTTGTCGCCGCGACGGTGCTGGTTCTGGTGTTCGCGATCTGGCTTGGCTGGTTGCCGGCGGTGGTGCTGACGCCCGCGGATGCGCCCGCGCTGGATTTCTTTCCCGAGTTCGTTCCGGCGGCCATCGTGCTGACCATGGTGATGGTGGCCCATATCATGCGCATGGTGCGGTCGTCGGTGATCGAGGTGATGGCCAGTGATTTCGTGCAGATGGCCCATCTCAAGGGTGTGCCGTACTGGCGTATCGTGTTCCGCCATGCCCTGCCGAGCGCCCTGTTGCCCGCGATCAACGTGGTCGCGCTGACGGTTGCGTGGCTGCTGGGCGGGGTCGTCGTGGTGGAGGTGGTGTTCAACTATCCCGGCCTGGGGCGGATGATGATCGACGCGATCTCGGATCGCAACCTGCCGGTCATCCAGGCGATCACGCTGCTGGTCGCGGTCACCTATGTCGGGGTGAACCTGGCCGCCGATATCCTGAGCATCCTGCTCAATCCGCGCCTGCGGACCCGGCTGGGACGGGGCGCATGAGTGACGCGGCGATCTCCTCTCGCGTCCGGCCGGGAAGGCTGCGCCGGGCAGGGGCCGTGCTGTCGGACGTGATGCGCCGCCCGTCGGGTGCGATCGGGCTGACGCTTGTCCTGCTGCATCTCGCGGTTGCCCTGCTCAGCCCGTGGCTGGCCCCTTATGATTACAAAATCATGCTCTCCGATGAGATCCTCGTCCCGCCCTCGGCGGATCACTGGCTGGGCACCGATGCGTTGGGCCGCGACGTGCTGAGCCGGGTCCTGCTGGGGGGGCGGCAGGCGCTGCTCGTGTGTGGCATCGCCACGCCCCTGGCCATCCTGTGGGGGGGATTGCTGGGGATTTACCTGGGCCTGCGCGGGGGCTGGGTGGATGACGTGGTGATGCGGCTGGTGGACGCGGTGCTGTCCTTGCCCGGGATCCTGCCGCTGATGATCGTCGTGGTGATGTTCAGCGGTGGCAACGTGGTGCTGATCCTGACACTGGCGGTGCTGTTCGGAATCCCGGTGATTCGCGTGCTGCGCGCCGCGACCCATGGCGTGGTGGCCCGCGATTTCGTGCTGGCGGCGCGGGCGCGCGGCCATTCGCGGGCCAACATCATGTGGCGTGAATTGCTGCCCAACGTGTTCGACGTGCTGATGGTCGAGGGCGCGATGCGGCTCAGCTGGATGCTGCTCAGCTTCTCGGCGCTGTCTTTCCTGGGCTACGGCGTGGCGCCGCCCACGCCCGACTGGGGCCAGGACGTGTCCGAGGCGCGGGTCTACATGTCGCTGGCGCCCTGGGGGGTGCTGGGCCCGATGATCGCGCTCAGTTCGCTCATCGTGGGCGTCAACCTGACGGCCGATGCACTGGCCAAGGCGCTTGGGCTGGACCGCGCGCAAAAGGCAGTCGTGTGATGGGGCTGGATCCGGTCATCGAGCTGACGGAGCTTTCCATCGGCTTTACCGGGCGTGACGGGCAAGACGTGCCGGTGCTGCGCGATGTCAGCCTTGCGGTGCGCCCCGGCGAAAGTCTTGGCATCGTGGGCGAAAGCGGGTCGGGCAAGAGCACGGTGGCGCTTGCGGCGATGGGGTTCCTGAAGCACGGCCTGCGGCGCCTGACGGGGCAGGTTCGGTTCGACGGCCGCGACATGTTCGCCCTGTCGCGGCAGGACCGCGAGGCGATCCGCGGCGGTCAGCTTGGCCTGATCCCGCAAAACTCCGGTCAGGCCCTGACGCCGACCATGCGGATCGGCGCGCAATTGTGCGAGGCGCTGCGCCTGCATTGCAATCTTGCGCAATCGCAATGCCTGCCGCGCGCAGAGGCGCTTCTGGCCCAGGTGCGCCTGCCCGATCCCGGGGCGATCATGCAGCGCTATCCGCATCAGCTTTCGGGGGGGCAGCAACAGCGCGTGGCGATCGCCATGGCTCTTGCGGGAGAGCCGCGCGCGCTGTTGCTGGACGAGCCGACCACCGGGCTGGATGTCACCACGCAGGCCCATATCCTCGCCCTGCTGCGCGATCTGGCGGTGGAACGGAACATGGCCATGGTCTTTGTCAGTCACGACCTTGGCGTCATCGCCCATAGCTGTCAGCGCGTCGCGGTCATGTATGCCGGCGAGGTCGTGCTCGACGGCCCCGCGCAGGAGGTGCTGAAGCGTCCGGCGCATCCTTATCCCCGCGCGCTTTTGTCCGCGATCCCGCGCCTTTGTGACGCGCGGCTGCCGCGGGCGCTGGACGGCCGCCCGCCCGCGCCGGGACAGGGGGGTGCGGGCTGCGCCTTTGCCGACCGTTGCGCGATGGTGCAGACGGGTTGCCGGCAAGTGCACCCGGATCTGACACGGGCGCCGGGCGGGCAAACCGTTCGGTGTCTGCGGGCCGACGAGGTAGTGGCATTGACGCCGCACGCGGCCGACCGCCCCGCCTTGCGCCATGGCCCCTCCGGTGATGTGGCCCTGCACCTGCGCGACGTGGCGATCTGTTATCATCGGCCGGGCCTGGCCGCGCGGCTTCTGGGACGGGATACGCCGCCGCCAGCCACCGTCGATGGCATTTCGCTTGAGGTGCGGGCCGGGCAGACCCTGGGTCTTGTCGGCGAATCCGGCAGTGGGAAATCCACCATCCTAAAGGCTGTTGCAGGACTTATGCCGCCGCTGGCCGGAGAGATTTCCGCACGCGGCGCGGTGTTGCCGACGCAGGTTCGGCGGCGGCGGCCCGACACGCTGCGCAAGATCCAGATGATTTTTCAGAACCCTGACGAAAGCCTCAATCCCCGCCAGACGATCGAACAGATCCTGGCCCAGCCTTTGCGGCTTTATTTCGGGCTGGAGGGTGTGCAGCTGCGGGAGCGGGCCGCCGAGCTGCTGGAGACGGTGCGGCTTGGGGCACACATGCTCGACCGTTTGCCGGGGCAGTTGTCGGGCGGTGAAAAGCAGCGGGTCGCGGTGGCCCGCGCCTTTGCGGCCGAACCCGATATCGTTCTGTGCGACGAGGTGACATCGGCCCTCGATGTCTCGGTGCAGGCGGCGGTGCTGGACCTGCTGGACGATCTGAAACGGTCGAAACACACGACCTACGTGTTCGTCAGCCACGACCTTGCGGTGGTGCGCGCGCTGGCCGATCAGGTCGCGGTGCTCTACCAGGGCCGGTTGTGCGAGGCCGGGCCGGTCGAACAGGTCTATTCCGGCCCCTCGCATCCCTATACCGCTTTGCTGCTGAATGCCGTTCTGGAGCCGGTGACGGGCCATGCGCCGCACCTTGAGGCCGAAGATGTGGTCGAGCTGTCGCCCCCGGCCAGCGGCTGCCCGTTCCAGCGCCGATGCCCGCGCAAACTCGGCAGGATCTGCGATACCGAAAGCCCGCCCGAACAGATGGGCGCGGACGGGCACAGCATCCGGTGTCACATCCCGCGGGCGGAACTCTAGGTGCAAGAAAATTCGTACGAATTTTCTCAATGCCAGACTTTTCGCAGAAAAGTCCGGCCCGCTCAGAGACCCAGCTTTGCCTGCACGATTTCGTTCACTGCCTTGGGGTTGGCCTTGCCGCCGGTGGCCTTCATCACCTGGCCCACGAACCAGCCCGCGAGCTTGGGGTTCTGCTTGGCCTTTTCCACCTGCGCGGGGTTGTCGGCGATGATCTGGTCGACGGCCTTCTCAATCGCGCCGGTGTCCGTCACCTGTTTCATGCCGCGCTCTTCGACGATCCGGGCGGGGTCGCCACCCTCGGTATAGACGATCTCGAACAGGTCCTTGGCGATCTTGCCGGAAATGGCGTCCGAGCTGATCAGGTCCACGATCCCGCCCAGTTGCGCGGGGCTGACCGGGCTTTCGGTGATGTCGTGGTCTTCCTTCTTCAGCCGCCCGAACAGCTCGTTGATGACCCAGTTGGCGACCAGCTTGCCGTCGCGGCCCCTGGCGGCCTCCTCGAAGAAGGCGGCGTTCTCGGCCTCGGCGGTCAGAACACTGGCATCATATTCGCTGAGGCCGAACTCCCCGACAAACCGCGCCTTTTTCTCGTCCGGCAGTTCGGGCAGGGCGGCCTTGATCCCGTCCACCCAGTCCTGCTCGATTTCGAGCGGCAGCAGGTCGGGATCGGGGAAGTACCGGTAATCATGCGCCTCTTCCTTGGAGCGCATCGAGCGGGTCTCATTCTTGTCGGGATCGTATAGGCGGGTTTCCTGCACGATTTCGCCGCCCGCCTCGACAATCGCGATCTGGCGGCGGGCCTCATAATCGATGGCCATCTGGATGAAGCGCATGGAGTTCATGTTCTTGATCTCGCAGCGGGTGCCGAGATGGCCGAAATCCTGCGTCTCCATGTATTTTTCATAGGCGCCGGGCCGGCAGATCGACACGTTGACATCCGCGCGCAGGTTGCCGTTCTGCATGTTGCCGTCACAGGTGCCGAGATAGCGCAGGATCTGGCGCAGCTTGGCGATATAGGCGGCGGCCTCTTCGGGGCCGCGGATGTCGGGGCGGCTGACGATCTCCATCAGGCAGACGCCCGTGCGGTTGAGATCGACGAAGGACATGTTGGGATCCATGTCGTGAATGGATTTGCCCGCATCCTGTTCCATGTGGATGCGTTCGATGCGCACCTTGCGGGCGATCCCCGGCTCCATGTCCACGATGATTTCGCCCTCGCCCACGATGGGATGGTAGAGCTGGCTGATCTGGTAGCCCTGCGGCAGGTCGGGATAGAAATAGTTCTTGCGATCGAAGGCCGACCAGAGGTTGATCTCGGCCTTCAGGCCGAGCCCCGTGCGCACCGCCTGTTCCACGCAGTATTCGTTGATCACCGGCAGCATTCCCGGCATGGCGGCATCCACGAAGGCCACGTTGGAATTGGGCTCTGCGCCGAAGGTGGTCGAGGCCCCGGAAAACAGCTTGGCCTTCGAGGCCACCTGCGCGTGCACCTCCATGCCGATCACCAGTTCCCAATCGTGTTTCGCCCCGGCAATCACCTTGGGTTTCGGCGGCTCGTAGGTCAGGTCCAGCATGGGTGCGCTCCGTTCAACGTGACAGCGCGGTTCTAGGCCAGAGCGCGGGCGCGGGCAAGGGGGCGCAGGGCGGTGGCCGAAACCATCTTGCGCGGCTTTGTGGTGTGTCGCGCGGCTTGGCGTCGCGCGTTGGTTGCGGTTATCATCGCCCCATTGTGACAAGTGTGCGTTTCACCCAGGACCTTACCGGAGACCCGGCATGCCCAGGAACATCATTCTGATCTGCGACGGCACCTCGAACGAGATCGCCAAGAACCGCACCAATATGCTCCGCCTCTACGGTACGCTCATCAAGGATGAGCAGCAGATGGTCTTTTACGATCCCGGTGTCGGCACGTTCGGGGCAGCGAACGCGTGGTCTTACGGGTATCGCCGGTTCCTGGAAATCTGGGGGCTGGCCACGGGCTGGGGCCTCGACCGGAACGTGAAGCAGGCCTATACGTTCCTTGTGAACCA
>JANSYB010000101.1 GCA_024742655.1 Paracoccaceae bacterium
GAACCGGTCGGTGGCCACGATCGAGATGTGATCCTTCATCGCCTGCCGCCCCAGCAGCATCCGCGAGGTCATCGAGGAGCGGTTGGTCAGCGTGATCTCGATGGGCCAGCTTTGTCCGTTGACCGACAGGTTGCTTTCGATGACGAAGCGCAACTCCTTTTCACCGTTGGACGATGCCACCTCGCGCCGGTCCACGATCGGGGCCGAGCACGGGATCACCAGGTCATCGCGCCCCGGGATCGGGTGGACGGTAAACCGGACCTTGGGCCGCGTGGAGGAGCCGAAGGTCTCGATATCGAAAGCATGCAGCGCGGAGGTGCGCGCACCGGTATCCACCTTGGCACGCAGCGCGGGCACCCCGAGATCCGGCAGCGCAATCCATTCCTCCCACCCGAATTGCAGTGTTTCGGGCGCCTCTGGCGTGTCGGTCATGGGGTGTCCCTTCTTGTCTTGGCGCTGGATTCGTCAGATACGGGGTATTCGCAACGCATGGACCCCTGATGACAGCATTATTCGGCTTCGAACTCAAGGCAACCGACGGGTCGGCGCGCGCAGGCGTCATATCCACTCCGCGCGGGCAGGTGCGCACGCCCGCGTTCATGCCGGTGGGCACGGCGGCCACGGTCAAGGCGATGATGCCGGAATCGGTCCGCGAGACGGGGGCGGATATCCTGCTGGGCAACACCTATCACCTGATGCTGCGGCCCACGGCGGAACGCATCGACCGGCTGGGCGGGCTGCACCGGTTCATGAACTGGGAGCGCCCCATTCTGACCGACAGCGGCGGGTTCCAGGTGATGAGCCTTGCGGGGCTCAGGAAACTGACCGAGCAGGGGGTGACCTTCAAGAGCCATATCGACGGCTCGAAACACGAGTTGACGCCCGAGCGTTCGATGGAGATCCAGCGGCTACTGGGATCGGACATCGTGATGTGTTTCGACGAATGCCCCGCGCTGCCCGCGTCGGACGAAGAGGTGGCGCGCGCGATGCGGCTCTCCATGCGGTGGGCGGAACGCTCAAGGGCGGCGTTCGGGGAACGGCCCGGGCATGCGCTTTTCGGGATCATGCAGGGCGGTGTCACGCGCAAGTTGCGCGAGGAGAGTGCCGAGGCGCTCAAGGCGATCGGGTTCGACGGCTATGCCATCGGCGGGCTGGCCGTGGGCGAGGGGCAGGCGACGATGTTCGGCGTTCTGGATTATGCCACCGGATTTCTGCCGACAGACCGCCCGCGCTACCTGATGGGGGTGGGCAAGCCCGACGATATCGTGGGGGCCGTGAAGCGCGGGGTGGATATGATGGATTGCGTGCTGCCCTCACGCTCGGGGCGGACGGGGCAGGTGTTCACGCGCCACGGGCAGCTTAACATCAAGAACGCGCGGCACCAGGATGACCCGCGACCCTTGGATGAAGAGTGCACTTGCCCGGCCTGTCGGAATTATTCGCGGGCCTACCTGCATCACGTGTTCCGCAGCCAGGAGATCATTTCCTCGATGCTGCTGACCTGGCACAACCTGCATTACTACCAGCAGATCATGGACGGCATGCGACAGTCGATCGCCGAGGGGCGGTTCGACGCGTGGGAGGCCGATTTTCACGCCACCCGCGCGGCGGGCGATATCGAGCCGCTCTGACGGCCTGCGGCGCTCCCGCTGCGCGGCTCGCCCCGCCCGCCGTCCCGTAAGGCATTTTGAACCTTTCCATGAGATGGCCCGACCCAAGACTGTTTTCGGGTGTTGATGGAGAACTGCGCATGCCCTACGCGATTTTTTCGGCCAGCTGGGCGTTGATGGCCTTTCTGGCGGTGCTGGTTCTGGCCTGAAGGTCAGGTTTCCCTGACTGGGGGCAGGTTGTGACCGCTGCTACGGTGAGGGTGTCAATCGGGGGATTTGCCATGACCTATGTCGTTTTTGCCACCAGCTGGATGTCCGTTGCCCTGCTTGCGGTGGCGCTGCTTGCCTGAGGGTCATCACGCCGGCCGGGCGCGAGGCTGATCCGGCGTATCCTTGCCGGGCAGATGCCCCGGACGGTCGCGCGGGGCGCTGTCTGTCCTGCAATCCATGCCGCAAGATTTTTTCGGGAAACGACTTAAAACGGGCGGATTTGGCGCTTGCCCCTATCGTGGGGGGGATGCATTGTACCCGCCAATGCGGTTGAAACGGTGCCACCAGAGCCCCAGATTACCGTTAGTGAAACGGAGAAGGCCGTGCGCTGCCGCCAAGCCGGGGCCGGTGCCTTCTTGCCAAGAACAGGAAAACGAGCATGCAAGATCCCCTTAATGCCTCATACCCCGTGCTGCCGCTGCGCGACATCGTGGTGTTTCCCCACATGATCGTGCCGCTTTTCGTGGGCCGTGAGAAATCGGTCCGCGCGCTGGAAGAGGTGATGCAGGACGACAAGCAGATCCTGCTGTCGAGCCAGATCGACCCCAGCGAGGATGACCCGACCGCCGACGGCATCTACCGCGCCGGTGTTCTGGCCAATGTGCTGCAACTGCTGAAGCTGCCCGATGGCACCGTGAAGGTGCTGGTCGAGGGCGTGGCCCGTGTGCGCATCAACGAGTATCTGGACAATGACAATTTCTTCGAGGCGCGCGCCGAATACCTGACCGAGATGCCGGGCGATGCGGCCACGATCGAGGCGCTGCTGCGCACCGTCACGGACGAGTTCGCGCGCTATGCCAAGGTAAAGAAGAACATCCCCGAAGAGGCCCTGTCGGCCGTGTCGGAGGCCGAGGATTCCGCCAAGCTGGCCGACCTTGTGGCCGGGCACCTGGGCATCGAGGTGGCGCAGAAGCAGGAATTGCTGGAAACGTTGTCGGTCAGTGAGCGGCTTGAGAAGGTCTATGGCCTGATGCAGGGCGAAATGAGCGTTCTGCAGGTCGAGAAGAAGATCAAGACGCGCGTCAAATCCCAGATGGAGCGCACGCAGCGCGAATATTACCTGAATGAGCAGATGAAGGCCATTCAGAAGGAGCTGGGCGACGGCGAGGATGGCGAAGGCGAAATTGCCGAGCTGGAAGAGAAGATCGCCAACACCAAGCTGAGCAAGGAGGCGCGCGACAAGGCCGAGGGCGAGCTGAAAAAGCTCAAGAACATGAGCCCGATGAGCGCCGAGGCGACCGTGGTGCGCAACTATCTCGACTGGATGCTGTCGATCCCGTGGGGCAAGCGCAGCCGCGTCAAGAAGGACCTGGGCCGCGCGCAGCATATCCTTGATACCGATCACTATGGCCTCGAGAAGGTCAAGGAACGGATCGTGGAATACCTTGCCGTGCAGCAACGGTCGCGCAAGCTGAAGGGGCCGATCCTGTGCCTCGTGGGCCCGCCGGGCGTGGGCAAGACCTCGCTGGGGCAGAGCGTGGCCAAGGCCACGGGCCGCGAATTCATCCGCATTTCGCTTGGCGGCGTGCGTGACGAATCTGAGATCCGCGGCCACCGCCGGACCTATATCGGCTCGATGCCGGGCAAGATCATTCAGGCGCTGAAGAAGGCCAAGACGACGAACCCGCTCATCCTGCTGGACGAGATCGACAAGATGGGCCAGGATTTCCGGGGCGACCCGGCGTCGGCGATGCTTGAAGTGCTGGATCCGGAACAGAATTCCACCTTCGTGGATCACTATCTCGAGGTCGAGTATGACCTCAGCGACGTGATGTTCCTGACCACGGCGAACAGCTATAACATGCCCGGGCCGCTTCTGGACCGGATGGAGATCATTCCGCTGGCCGGCTACACCGAGGATGAAAAATCCGAGATCGCCAAGCAGCACCTGATCCCCAAGCAGATCAAGAACCACGGCCTCAAGCAGAAGGAATTCCGCCTGGGCGACGATGCGCTTCTGGATATCATCCGGTATTACACCCGCGAGGCGGGGGTGCGGAACCTCGAACGTGAGATTGCCAAGGTGGCGCGCAAGGCGCTGACCAAGATCATCAAGGGTGAGACCGAGACCGTCGAGGTGACGGCCGACAATCTTGATGACTTCCTGGGCGTGAAGAAGTTCAAGTTCGGTCTGGCGGAGGAAGAGGACCAGGTCGGTGTCGTGACCGGGTTGGCCTATACCTCGGTCGGGGGCGAGTTGCTGAATATCGAGGCGTTGCGCCTGCCGGGCAAGGGCCGGATGAAGACCACCGGCAAGTTGGGCGACGTGATGAAGGAATCGATCGACGCGGCCTCGAGCTATGTCCGGTCGGTCGCGCCCGATATCGGGATCAAGCCGCCGCGTTTCGAGAAATGGGATATCCACGTGCACGTCCCCGAGGGCGCCACGCCCAAGGACGGCCCTTCCGCCGGTCTGGCCATGGTGACGTCGATCGTGTCGGTCCTGACGGGGATCCCGGTGCGCAAGGACATCGCCATGACCGGTGAGGTCACGCTGCGTGGTAATGCCCTGCCGATTGGCGGGCTCAAGGAGAAACTACTGGCGGCGCTCCGGGGTGGGATCACGACCGTCCTGATCCCGCGCGAGAACGAAAAGGACCTCGCCGAGATTCCCGACAACGTGAAAGAGGGGCTGGACATCATCCCCGTCGATCACGTGCGCGACGTTCTGAAGCTGGCCCTGGTGGATACGCCCGAGCCTGTCGAATGGGACGAGGCGGCTGAAGAGGCCGCCGCCGCCGAGGCCGCGCTGAACCAGAGTGACGGCGCGACAGCCACGACACACTGATCCCGGTGCAGGGGACATGTTTGACGCCTCCGGCCTGGCCGGGGGCGTTTTTTTGTCAGGTCGTCGACTTGTGGTCGTGGCGACCTCTGCCGCAATGATCCTGTCGGCGGTGACAGGAAGGTGCCGATACCGCAAGGGGATGGTTCGCGATGTGGCGCGCGGACAATCGGATAGGTCGGGCCGGGCGCGCCGGGGCAGATGGATCGGTGTGGGGCTGGTCGGGACGATGGCCCGTCGGCGTGACGGCATCGCTATGGGTGCCACAACGGGAAAAGTCGCCGCATGTTCCTCATGCGACGCCTCAAAAAAATTTCTAATCAATAAGAAGCCGGACGGACTTGATGCCGATCACGGCGACCCGCGAGGACGCTCAGAAGGCGCCGCCAGCCATCATCAACATAACCATGAGCGCAAGCGTTGTCAGAACCGTGTCAGGCTCGGTCGACGAGGTTTGCACCGTATTCTTGGTCACCAATTCCTCGGACATTGTCGTGGTATCGGTGGAATCCGCGGCGGCCGGAGTGACCGACATCATGAGGGTCAGTGCCATCGCTGCTGTGAGTTTTTTCATTTTGCCGTCCCATTTTTTCGCGTTTGCATTTCAGCCCCCAGGTTAACCAGCCGAACTCTTACACAAACTGTGGTCATTTCCCTGCCCCCGCGTTAACACGGTAAGGCAAACGTCATGTCAGAGGGCATCATATGTCATCCAGTAAGGCAACGTCCAGTTCAACGCGCAGCAGTGCTTCAAAAAAATCGTCTTCCATTGCCAAATCAACACGGGACGCAAATGCGCCTGCGCCCGAGGTGGTCGGCGAAATGACCGCCGTGGTCGAAGGCCCGGAAATGAAGAAGAAGGAACTGATCGAGGCGGTTTGCGCGCGTACCGATGTGAAACGAAAGTTCGCAAAACCGGTGATCGAGGCGATGATGGAGGTGCTGGGCGAGGCGATCGCCGAGGGCCGGGTGCTCAACCTTCAGCCGATGGGCAAGATGGTCAGCAAGCGCAGCAAGGAAACCGCCAATGCCCGGGTGTCTGTGCTGCGGGTGCGCCAGTCCAAGTCGGCGGGTATCACGCAATCGCCCGAAACCGTCAAAGAGGCTATTGCAGACGAGGCGGAGTGACGCTATCTAGCGCGTCGGCGGGCGATTAGCTCAGTGGTAGAGCGCTTCGTTCACATCGAAGATGTCAGGAGTTCGAATCTCTTATCGCCCACCATTTCAGACCGGACGGCCGCCCATGTTCGCGAAGACGACCCTTCCGAAAATCTGGTTTCTGCGCCACGGACAGACCGAATGGAACCTGGAACGGCGCCTGCAAGGGCGGCTGGATTCTCCGTTGACACCAGAGGGTGTGGCCCAGGCCGAGGCGCAGGCCCGCCTGATCGCGCCTGCGCTTGCCGAGGTTGCGCGTGGGCCTGGCGGCCTGTTCGTGTCGCCCCTGGGCCGGGCGCAACAGACCGCGCGTATCGCCCTGGGCGACGTGGCTTACCGGGTGGATGAGCGTCTGGCCGAGATTGATACCGGCGACTGGGAAGGGCGGTTGCGTGATGAGCTGGGTCGCGGCGGGCCTGATCTTGAGGCTTACGCCGATGCGCCCGGTGGGGAGGGGTTCACGGGCCTCGACGCGCGTGTGACGCAATTTCTGGAGACTGTACCAGGCCCCAGTATCGTGGTCTCGCACGGGCTGTGGGGGCAGGTGATGCGGGGGCGTGTGCAGGGCCTGGATCGCAGCGAAATGGCGACGCTCGACAACAGGCAGGGCGTTGTCTATGTGCTTGAAAACGGACAGGAAACCGTGTTGGCCTGAGATCTAGAGGCCAAACAGGCGGATGGCGGGGATGGTCGCGGCAATCAGGGTGGCGAGAGCGATCAGGGCCCAGGTCCATCCGGGCCAGTTGCTCGGCAGCCTCAGACGCAAAAGCTGAAGCGAACTGGCCACGCCCCAGGCCGCCGTCACCCCCACCAGCATAAGCAGCGAAAACGTCCCCTGTCGTCCCGATTGCCTCATCACGCCACCGGGATCGAAGAGGTAGATCAGCCATATCACGCCCACCACCGCGCCCGCGGCGGCACAGACCGATATCGCCCGGCGTCCCGGGGGCAACAGGACCAGCCCCAGATAGAGGACCAGAGGCAGGGCGAAAAACAACATGCCGGGTGCCATCCTGATGCGGTCTCTCCATTCCAGTTGCAACAACAGGGGAAACCGTATGTGTTTTCGCGGCAAAGTCCATCATCAGTTGCAGGCGGGCAAACGCAGTTTGCGTCCGCGGGTGGATGCTTATCCACTTGCGCGCCAAGCTATGAGTTTGCTAAAGCCACGCCACGACGGGCGGTTAGCTCAGCTGGTAGAGCGCTTCGTTTACACCGAAGATGTCGGGGGTTCGAATCCCTCACCGCCCACCAACGTCATTTCGCGCAGCGAAATGACGGCGGCAGGC
>JANSYB010000437.1 GCA_024742655.1 Paracoccaceae bacterium
GGTGGTCTCGTGCCGCCGCCGGCGGGCTATTGGGATGCCATTCAGCCGGTTCTCGAAAAGCACGACATCCTGCTGATCGCCGATGAGGTCGTGACCGGGTTCGGCCGCCTTGGCAGCATGTTCGGCTCTGATCATTACGGGCTGAAGCCCGACCTGATCACCATCGCCAAGGGCCTGACCAGTGCCTATGCTCCCCTGTCCGGATCCATCGTGTCGGAACGGATGTGGAAGGTGCTGGAACAGGGAACGGATGAAAACGGTCCCATCGGCCATGGCTGGACCTATTCGGCGCACCCCATCGGGGCCGCCGCCGGCGTGGCGAACCTCAAGCTGCTCGATGAGTTGAACCTCATCGCCAATGCCGATCAGGTCGGGGCCTATCTCAACAAGACGATGACCGAGGCCCTGGCGGATCACCCGCATGTGGGTGAGGTGCGCGGCGAAGGCATGTTGTGTGCGGTCGAGTTCGTGAAGGACCGTGACAGCCGGACCTTCTTTGATGCCGGCGAAAAGATCGGCCCGCAAATCGCCGCGGCGCTGGCTGGCGATAACGTGATTGCCCGGGCCATGCCACAGGGCGATATTCTGGGATTCGCGCCGCCCTTCTGCCTGACACAAGAGGAAGCGGACGAGGTGGTTTCAAAGACCGTTTCGGCGGTGAAAGCGGTTTTGGACTGACCAAAACCGCTCCTTTGCATCCATTTTGAGCAGGAAAACCGACCGATATCGTTTAAATCACGGTCGATTTTCCTGTGGAGGCCCGAATCGCCCAAAAAACGGTCAAGGCCGCTTGCATCGCGGGGCGAATATCGTTTTAGTGCCGTCCGAGCGTGGAAAAACCACGAAGAAACAACAATGGGGAGTCTCCTTTGGCCGAGTCGCAATCAAGCGATGCGTTCGTCGCATTCGAACGCGTTCAAAAGAGCTATGATGGGGAAACGCTTGTCGTCAAAGACCTGAACCTGTCGATGCCCAAGGGCGAATTTCTGACTATGCTCGGGCCGTCGGGCTCCGGCAAGACCACTTGCCTGATGATGCTGGCCGGGTTCGAAACGGCGACGCACGGCAAGATTCTGTTGGATGGCGTGTCGATCAACAACATCCCGCCGCACAAGCGCGGCATCGGGATGGTGTTCCAGAACTATGCCTTGTTCCCGCACATGACGGTGGCCGAGAACCTCAGCTTTCCGCTTGAGGTGCGCAAGATCGGCAAGTCGGATCGCGAGGCCAAGGTCAAGCGTGCGCTTGATATGGTGCAGATGGGCGCGTTTGGCGGGCGTCGTCCGGCACAACTCTCCGGCGGACAGCAGCAGCGTATCGCACTGGCG
The DNA here is from genome assembly GCA_024742655.1 of Paracoccaceae bacterium. Classification (GTDB taxonomy): domain Bacteria; phylum Pseudomonadota; class Alphaproteobacteria; order Rhodobacterales; family Rhodobacteraceae; genus Roseovarius. The sequence continues at coordinate 1,329 of JANSYB010000437.1, forward strand.
CGCGCGCTGGTCTTCGAACCGGAGTTGGTTCTGATGGACGAGCCTCTGGGCGCTCTGGACAAACAGCTGCGCGAGCACATGCAATTCGAGATCACCAACCTGGCACACGACCTTGGCATCACCACGGTTTACGTGACGCACGACCAGACAGAGGCGCTGACCATGTCGGATCGTGTCGCCGTGTTCGAAGACGGTCGGATTCAGCAGCTCGATCCGCCAGATGTTCTGTATGAAAGCCCGCAAAACAGCTTTGTCGCGCAGTTCATCGGTGAGAATAACACGCTGGAAGGCACCGTGAAGGAGGTCAAGAACGGCCTTGCCCTGGTGCAACTGGACGACGGGGAACTGATCGACTGCAAGCCGGTCAATGTCAGCGAACCGGGAGAGAGAACGCTTGTGTCCATCCGGCCTGAGCGTGTCGAAGTCGACAAGTCGCGGTTGAAGGAAGGGACGCATACGGTCAAGGCCGAAGTGCTGGAATTCATCTACATGGGAGACATCTTCCGCACCCGTCTGCGGGTCGCCGGAAACGATAATTTCGTGATCAAGTCGCGCAACGCACCCGACCAGGTTCGACTGGAGCCGGGCCAGCAGATCGAAGTCGGCTGGCTGCCTGAGGATTGCCGTGCGCTGGATGCGAAATAGGTAATAAGAAGATTCGCGCCTGCCTCTGGCGGGCGAGAATTTTCCGAGGCCTTGGCGTTTTTCGCCCGTGACGCGGGGCCCGACAGTAAAAACGGGATATAACTGGGAGTACGAAATGAAACTCACAACAACCTTTATGGCATCGACGGCTCTGACCGTCGCCGCCGTGTCGGCTTCGGCTGATGACCATATGGCGAACTCGATGACGCTCGTCTCTTGGGGCGGCGCCTATCAGAAAAGCCAGGTGAACGCCTACACCAACCCCTACCAGGAAATGCACGAAGGTCTGGAAGTGGTCTGGGACGAAAGCTCGGCCGAGGCCGTGGCCAAACTGCGCGCCATGGACGAAGCGGGCAACGTGACCTGGGACGTCGTCGACGTCGTGGCCGCGGATGCGCTGCGCCTTTGCGACGAAGGCCTGGCCATGGAAATCGACCCGGATGAGCATCTGGCCCCCGCGCCCGACGGCACGTCGGCAGAGGAAGACTTTGGCGAACTGCTGGTCGGCGACTGCTTTATCCCGCAGATCGTCTACTCGACGACCTTCGGCTATCGCACCGACATGGTGCCGGAAGGTGCCGAGGCTCCGAACGACATATGTGACGTGTTCGACCTGGAAACCTATCCGGGCAAGCGCAGCCTTGAAAAGCGTCCGATCAACAACATGGAATGGGCGCTGCTTTGCGACGGCGTGGCGAAGTCGGACGTTTATGACGTTCTGGCCACCGAAGAAGGCCAGCAGCAGGCGCTGGACAAGCTGGACAGCATCAAGGACAGCGTTGTCTGGTGGTCGGCCGGTGCCGACACGCCCCAGCTTCTGGCCGACGGCGAAGTGTTCATGGGCTCCACCTATAACGGCCGTCTGTTCAGCGTGATCGAAGAGCAGGACCAACCCGTTGCGATGATGTGGGACGCCCAGGTGTTCGACCTGGACGGCTGGATCATTCCGGCGAACCTGCCCGAGGAACGTCTGGCCCGTGCGCTTGACTTCATCTACTTCGCCACGGACACGCAGCGTCTGGCGGATCAGGCCAAGTGGATCTCCTATGGTCCGGCCCGTGCCTCGTCGGCACCGCTGGTCGGCGAGCACGCCGATCTGGGTATCGACATGGCGCCGCATATGCCGACCGATCCCGACAACGCCGCGAACACGTTCCTCTACAACTACGAGTTCTGGGCGGACTATCGCGACGACATCGACGCGAAGTTCCAGGCGTGGCTGGCACAATAAGCCGCGCGTCTTGATAACAGCGGAGGGGGCCTTCTGGCCCCTTCCA
>JANSYB010000713.1 GCA_024742655.1 Paracoccaceae bacterium
CAAGGAGACGCCCGCGATGAAAGACGCCCCGCCCCAGACCATCTATCTTGCGGATTACCAGCCGCCAGCTTTCCTGATCGACAAGGTCCATCTGACCTTTCGTCTCGACCCGGAAAAAACACGTGTTCTCAGCAAGATAGATTTTCGGCCGAACCCGGCCTCACAAAGGGGTGAGTTCTTTCTGCACGGCGAAGACCTCAAGCTGATCCGCGCCACGGTGGATGGCCGTCCGGTGGCGCTGCGCATGCGCGAGGGTGGGCTGAGCTGTGACGTGCCCGACGCCCCCTTCACATGGGAGGCCGAGGTCGAAATCGCCCCTGCCGCCAACACCGCGCTGGAGGGGCTTTACATGTCGAACGGCATGTATTGCACCCAATGCGAGGCCGAGGGCTTTCGCAAGATCACCTATTACCCCGACCGCCCCGACGTGATGGCCCCCTTCACCGTCCGCATCGAAAGCGACGAGACGATCATGCTGTCGAATGGCAACCCCGGCGACAGCGGCGCAGGCTTCGCCGAATGGCACGACCCCTGGCCCAAACCCGCCTACCTGTTCGCCCTCGTGGCTGGCGATCTGGTCAATCACCCCGACCGGTTCACCACGCAATCGGGCCGCGACGTGGAGCTGAACATCTGGGTGCGTCCGGGCGACGAGGACAAATGCGCCTTCGGGATGGAGGCGCTCAAGGCGTCGATGACATGGGATGAACAGGTCTACGGGCGCGAATACGATCTCGATGTCTTCAACATCGTGGCGGTGGATGATTTCAACATGGGCGCGATGGAGAACAAGGGGTTGAACATCTTCAACTCCTCCTGCGTGCTGGCCAGCCCCGAAACCAGCACCGACGCCAATTTCGAACGCGTCGAGGCGATCATCGCGCATGAGTACTTCCACAACTGGACGGGCAACCGGATCACCTGCCGCGACTGGTTCCAGCTGTGCCTCAAGGAAGGGCTGACCGTCTATCGCGACGCGCAGTTCACCGCCGACATGCGCTCCGAGCCGGTCAAGCGCATCTCGGACGTGATCGCCCTGCGCGCCCGCCAGTTCCGCGAGGATAACGGCCCGCTGGCCCATCCGGTGCGCCCCGAAAGCTTTGTCGAGATCAACAACTTCTACACCGCCACGGTCTATGAAAAGGGTGCCGAGCTGATCGGCATGCTCAAGACGCTGGTGGGGGACGCGGCGTATTCCGCGGCACTCGACCTCTATTTCGACCGCCATGACGGGCACGCCTGCACGATCGAGGATTGGCTCGCCGTGTTCGAGGAGGTCACGGGGCGTGACCTGGCGCAGTTCAAACGGTGGTACAGCGAGGCCGGCACCCCGCGCCTGAAGGTCAGCGAGGATTTCGCCGACGGCACCTATACCCTGACCTTCGAACAGCACACCCCGCCCACACCGGGGCAGGAACGCAAGGCGCCGCGTGTGATCCCGATCGCCGTGGGCCTTCTGGGCGCCAACGGGGACGAGGTGCGCGCGACGCAGATCCTTGAAATGACGGAAGAAAGGCAAAGCTTCACGTTCGAGGGGCTGTCTGGCAGGCCGGTGCCGTCGATCCTGCGCGGCTTCTCCGCGCCGGTGATCCTGCAGCGCGAGACCACCAATGCCGAGCGCGCCTTTCTGCTGGC
>JANSYB010000173.1 GCA_024742655.1 Paracoccaceae bacterium
CACCCGGTCTGGCCCGGCATGCGCGAGCGCAAGTTCGGCCGCATCATCGTCATCAGCTCGATCAACGGTCAGAAGGGCCAGTTCGCGCAGGTGAACTATGCCGCGACCAAGGCGGGTGATCTCGGCATCATCAAGAGCCTGGCCCAGGAAGGCGCGCGCGCCGGCATCACCGCCAACGCGGTCTGCCCGGGCTACATCGCCACGGAAATGGTCATGGCCGTGCCGGAAAAGGTGCGCGAATCGATCATCAGCATGATTCCGGCCGGTCGTCTGGGCGAGCCCGAGGAGATCGCGCGCTGCGTGACGTTCCTGGCGTCCGAGGAGTCCGGCTTCATCAACGGTTCGACCATTTCGGCCAACGGGGCGCAGTTCTTCGTCTGAGACAGCCTGGCAGCCGACAATTCATTGGGCCGTCCCTTGTGGGCGGCCCTTTTCTGTTCGGGAAGGGGACAGGGGCCGGCCCGTGACAGGCCGGCCCCTTGCTTTCCGCATGACTTGCAACGATCAGCGGAAGGTGCGCTTGCCGCGAAACCAGGCCCAGAAATCGTTGAGCATGGCGCCCCGCGCCGCATGGGCGGCGTCAAAGGCATTGCGGGTTCTGTCGGTTGTCGGGGCTTCGATCATCTTTCCAATCCTTTCGAATTTCTTGTCTGATTGGAATATGTTCTCTAGTAAGAGAAAGAACAAACCAGACTTTCTTGGCATTCAGATAAGAAAAATTGAACTGATATGAGCGATCGCCTGCCGCCCCTGACCGCGCTACGGGCCTTTGATGCCGCCGCCCGCCATATGTCATTCCAGAAGGCAGCAGAGGAGTTGAACGTCACACCAGCCGCGCTGTCGTTCCAGATCAAGTCGCTGGAGGAACATTTCGGCGCGCCGCTGTTTCGACGCCTCAACCGGGCCGTTGAACTCACGGAGGCGGGTCGCGCGCTGGCCCCGGGGGCGCGTGACGGGTTCGAAACGCTCAGCGCGGCGTGGCGCAGCGCGCAACGGACATTGGACAACACGACGCTGACCGTGACCGCGGGCCCGGCCTTTACCGCGACATGGCTGGCGCCCCGCCTCTACAGCTTCGTGCAGGCCCATCCCGAGATCGAGTTGCGTCTGAGCGCCAGCCTGTCGCTGGTTGACCTGACACGGTCCGAGGTCGACCTGGCCATCCGGTTCGGGTACGGGCCGGATGACCCGGCGCTGCATGTCGAACACCTGATGGATGACTGGGTCACGCCGATGATGACGCCGCAAACCGCCCGCCGCTTTCCGGGCGAGGCGGGTCTGGCAGAGGTGCCGCTGATCCACCAGGATGATATCCGGTTCCTGGATCCGCCCGTCGATTGGCCGGCCTGGTTCCGGGCCGCCGGGTTGCCGCCGCGCGACTGGGGTGGGCAACGGTTTTCGCAGGCCGACCACGCCATTGACGCCGCCTTGTCCGGGGCCGGCGCGGTTCTGGCCCGGATCAGTTTCGCGGGGCGTTTTCTGGATGACGGGCGGCTGGTCGCGCCGTTCAGGCCGGCATTGCGCACATTGGCCAAGTATCGGCTGTTATGCACAAAGGAAACCGCTGCACGGCCGCATGTCGCCGCGTTCCGGTCGTGGCTGTCGGACCAGGTGGCCGGGGTCGCGACGTTCGATCGCGACCACGACCTGCTGGATCCCGGGGATATCCCGAAGGCTTAGACGGTTTCGCTGAGCCGCTCGATCTCTTCCTTGATCCGCAGCTTTTGTTTCTTGAGTTCAGAGATTTCGAAATCGTTCGACCCGGGCGCGCGCTGCGCTTCTTCCACCTGGTCTGAGAGGGCCTGATGTTTCTTCTTCAGTTCCTCGATATGCGAACTCAAGCTCATGGGCGCGTCTCCTCTCAATATGTGTGTGCAGATCGAGTGCATCACAAAATCCTGTCCGTGTCACGCTGCAGCCGCAGCATGATGGGCTGAAAATTGCGTAGAGTTTTTCACATTGCGGATGAAAAAGGCAAAGCTGCCCCAAGGCGCAGAATGCAAGACGTTGCCGTGTTGTAGTTTTCGCGATCCCCGTCATGGGTGTCGCCCTCGTGCAGAATCCACCCGTCATGCAGCCGGAAACCGGCGCGCCCGCCACGCCGACCACGGATCAGAACCAGTCGTGCGGCGCGTCCCTTGCGGGGAATCAGCGGCAGAACCTCAAGGCTGCCGAGGACCTCGGTGGCGTGGGCCATCATCTCTGGCAAGCGCTCTGCGCGCTGGATGAAGGTGACATGGCCCTTTGGTCTTGTGCGTTTGGCGGCGGTCCGGATCCAGTCACGCAGCGGCGTGGCCTCGCCCAGGGCGGTTTCGCGCCCGGCATCGGTGGCGCGTGTGCTGGTGGTGCGGTCGAAATAGGGCGGGTTGGCGATCACGTGATCGAATTGCCTTTCGCGCAAGGACGTAGGCAAATCGCTCAGATCGCCCTGGGTGACTTCCATCTTCAGATCGTTGGCCGCGGCATTGCGGTGCGCCAGCGCGGCATAGCCGGGTTGCAGTTCGAGCCCATGAAGCTGAACGCCCTCGATGCGCCGGCCAAGGCAGAGCGCCGCCACCCCCACACCACAGCCAAGATCCAGCACCGTCTCACCGGGGCGGGCCGCTACGCTGGCGGCCAGAAGAACAGGGTCGATACCCGCCCTGTAGCCGCGCCGCGGCTGCGTGATCCGCAACTGGCCACCAAGGAATTCATCCTCGGTCAGATCGCCGGCGGCCCAGTCATCTTTCATTCAGCTCGATCCCGTTATCCGTCAGGGCGCGGGAAGCGGCCGTCAAATCATCATCGGCGACCATCAGGCGACGGGGAAAGATGCCGATGCCACCCTCGAGGATGCTCATATTTACGTCCAATTCAAAGCAGTCTATACCCTCGCCCTGAAGCAATGCCTTGGCAAAGGCCATGATGGTCGGATCGGTCGTGCTGAGAAGCTGTTTCATGGGGATGACTTAAGGACACAGGGCGCTACTTGTCGAGCCATGTGACAGGAGTGTGATGGGATTGGACCACGCCGTAACCAAGCCGCATGAGGCACTGGCACAGCATCTGGCGGGCAAGCTGGATGATGTGAATATCCTTATCCGCGACCGCATGGCATCGCGCCACGCACCGCGCATCCCCGAAGTGACCGCGCATCTGGTCGAGGCCGGCGGCAAGCGCCTGCGCCCGATGATGACGCTGGCGGCGGCGGATATGTGTGGCTATGACGGTGCCTTCGACGTGCATCTGGCGGCCACGGTCGAGTTCATTCACACCGCCACCCTGCTGCATGACGATGTGGTGGACGAAAGCGCGCAACGGCGCGGGCGGCCCACGGCGAACCTGCTTTGGGACAACAAATCAAGCGTTCTGGTGGGCGATTACCTGTTTGCCCGTGCGTTCCAGTTGATGGTCGAGACCGGGTCGCTGCGGGTGCTGGACATCCTGTCGAATGCCTCGGCCACGATTGCCGAGGGCGAGGTGCTGCAGCTGAGCGCGGCCCGTGATCTGCGCACCGATGAGGACATTTACCTTCAGGTGGTGCGCGGCAAGACGGCGGCGCTGTTTTCCGCCGCGACCGAGGTGGGCGGCGTGATCGCCGGGGTGCCCGAGGCGCAGATCAACGCGTTGTTCGATTACGGCGACGCGCTTGGCATCGCGTTCCAGATCGTCGATGACCTGCTGGATTATCAGGGCGAAAGCAAGGCGACGGGCAAGAATGTCGGTGACGATTTCCGTGAACGCAAGCTGACATTGCCGGTGATCAAGGCCGTGGCGGCGGCCTCCGAGGACGAGCGCGCGTTCTGGAAGCGCACCATCGAGAAGGGCGATCAGCGCGAGGGCGATCTGGAAGAGGCGCTGCGCCTGCTGGACCTGCACGGCGCGCTGGAGCAGACCCGGCAGGACGCGCTTGGCTGGGCCGCCAGGGCGCGCGACGCAATCACGTCCCTGCCTGCGCATCCGGTGCGTGACATGCTGAGTGATCTGTCGGATTACGTGGTGGCGCGCGTCAACTGAGCTGGCGCGTCATGCCGGGCCACTGGCATGGTTCAAAGCAGGTCAGGCGGGTTGTTCAGTGTCACCGGTTTCACCCACCATGACGGATAGGCTTCGCTGAGCCGCCCTGCCGCGGCGCCGGCATTTTCCCCATCGAGATAGAGGCCGAAGCAGGTCGCCCCGGATCCGGTCATACGCGCCATCCGGCACCCTGATGTGACACTGATCGCATCGAGGACCTGTTTGATGCGTGGCTCTGCCGCAATGGCAGGGGCCTCCAGGTCATTGCGTTGTTCGCGCAGCCACTCGATCAGGGTGGTCGGATCCTGGCCCGTGGGCAAGGCGGTGGGCAGGCCGGGGTTGTCCCGGGTTTGCAGCCGGCCAAATACATCCGCTGTGGAGAGCGGAATGTTGGGATTGACGAGGACAGCGTACAGCGCGGGCATGTCGTGCAGGGTTTGAACATCCTCGCCGATGCCACGCATCCGGGCGGCCAAATTTCCGAGGCAGACGGGGACATCCGCGCCCAGCCCCACGACATTATCCGGAATGGGCTGACCGGTCAGCCCGGCCAGCGCGCGCAGGGTGGCCGCCGCATCCGAAGAGCCGCCCCCGAGGCCCGCGGCATGGGGCAGGACCTTTTCAAGCTGAATGTTGGCGTCGATCCCCATCAGGCGCGCGGCGCGCAGCACGAGGTTGTCATCGGTCGCGGGCACGCCATCCGACATGGGGCCGGTGATGGTCAGTTTCGTGCCCGTGGCGCGTTCCACCGTGATCCGGTCGCCCACATCCGCAAACATGACCAGCGAATCCAACAGGTGATACCCGTCGTCGCGCCGCCCTGTCACGTGCAGTGCAAGGTTGACCTTTGCCGGGGCAAAGGCCTCAACCGCCGTCATCGGCAACCTCCAGCGGCGGTGCGCCTTCTTCCTCGAGAACCAGATCCAGACCGACCTCGAGCTTGCGACGGATCCGGTCCGGGTCGATATCGGGTGACGGCTTGTCCTCGTCCACGAAGGACAGCGCGCGTTTCCACTGAAAGCGGGCCTCGGTCGTGCGGCCGACGGCCCAAAGAACATCGCCCAGATGATCGTTCACGACAGGATCGACCGGCATAAGCTCGGCGGCGCGTTCCATGTGCACGACCGCCTCTTCATAGCGGCCCAGCCGGTAAAGGACCCAGCCAAGGCTGTCGACGATATAGCCGGAATTGGGTTGCCGTTCGACCGCGCGTTCGATCATGTCGAGCGCCTCTTCGAGATTGATCTGTTTTTCGACCATCGAATAGCCGAGGTAGTTCAGGACCTGCGGATGATCGGGATTCAGCTCCAGAGCCTTGCGGAAATCCGCCTCGGCCTTGTCCCAGACGCCAAGGCGTTCATGGCTGATGGCACGGGCGTAATAGACGAACCATTGCTCGGCATCGCGTTCCTCGTAAAGCGCCAGTGCTGTGTCATAGGCCTTGGCCGCGTCGTCGAACCGTTCCTGCTGACGGTAGAGATCGCCGGTCGAGACATGCACCAGGGGCAGCTCCGGATGGGTCTCGCGCAGTTGTTCCAGCACCTCGATCGCGGCATCGGTCTTGTCGGCCCGGCGCAGCGATTCCGCCCGGCCCATCTCGGCCGCGGTAAAGGAGGGGTGATCGCGGGGCACTTTCTTGTAGGTGGCGGTCGCCAGCTCATACCGGCCAAGCGCCTCAAGCAGTTCGGCCGACATGATGATCGCATCCACATGACCCGGGTTGAGGTATTCGGCCACGCGCGCATAGAGCAGCGTGTAATCCTCCCCGGTGTCCGACAAAAGGGCCTGACCGATGGAATAGAACACCTCGGCCACGCCATCCTTGGCGCCGGTCACAAGGCTGAACGGCACGGGCAGACCGGTTTCCAGTTGCGCGCGCAGTTCGGC
>JANSYB010000252.1 GCA_024742655.1 Paracoccaceae bacterium
CGCAAGCCCGCGGCCGCCAGCGCACCGGGAATGGATTTGTGGCTTTGGTAAAAGGCATGGGCACGGTCCAGCGCCTCGTCGGTCAGCCCCTCGATCTCGGGGCGTTCGCCCTGGCCCGCCAGCCATTCGGCGATGCGCTCGTATTCGGGGTCATAGACGGGCGTGTACAGGATACGGTGGATCGTGGTGGCGGGAACGCCGCGCATCCGCAGCACGCTCGCCGCCTTGTTGGTCGGGGCAAGAATGGCCAGCGTGCGCCGGTCGCGCCGCCGCCGCCCCTCCCAATCGCCCGAGACGACCTCCACCCCGGCGCCCTCCAGCGCACGGTACAGCTCTGCCAGAAGAAGCGTCTTGCCCGATCCGGCCTTGCCCACCACGGCCATGACGACCTGTTTGCCCTCGCGCGGCGGGGTCAGCATCCCTTCGTCCAGGTCGATGCCGACACCGCGCAGCGCCTCTGCGATGCGGTCATGCGCCTCGGCCTGGTCATGGGAAAAGGTAAGCGATATCTCGGACATGGCGCGACCCTACAACCGCGCCACGCCCTTCACCAGCGAAAGACGCCGCCTCAGGCCGTCCGGGCCCGATCCGCAACGCCATCGCCGAAACTGCGCCGGAACCAAAGATCCGACAGCACGGGGGACACATGCGCACGACGCGCCACGCGGCGACGATCCTGTTCGGCAAAGTGCCAAAGCCCGACACTGATGCGGTCTCGGCCCGCGCCCCGACTGCCCAGCACCTCGGGCGAGGATCCGATCATGCGGTAGATGCGCACCATGCGGGCGTCGAACACCCCCGCGAAATGGCGAACCCCGAAATGGCGCATCAACTCGCCCCCGCCCAGCATCAGGGCCGCCGCAACCCGGCTTTCGGCACCGCGCGCCAGGCAGAAACGGGTGCACTCCCAGATCAGCGGGCTGCACAGAGTGCCACCCCCCAGCAGATCGCGGAAATGCTCGTTGATCATGGTCCGGCCCGTCGTCGGCAAAAACTGCATGGAGCCGCGGTGCAGACCGCCCGCCCCTTCCCAGATCACGTAAAGCGGGTTCAGGTCATCATACGCATCGCGCTCGAACCCGTCCGCATCCACCGTGACCTCCCAGCCGAGACGGCGTTGAAACTGATCCGCGCGATCCCGGAACATGGTTTCGGCAAGGCGCGGAAAGCGGTGCAGTTCATCGGCGTAAATATAGCGAAGCATCCTTGTCCCCTCTGCTGATGGGACAGGTTTCGGATGCTATGGTTAATGCATGGCACAGGCACCGCGCGTTGCGCCGCGACTTTCGATGTTCAAATGACGATAAGGCCCTGGCTGATGGCACGTGCAACGGCGTGCACCGTGTTGATCGCGCCAAGCTTGAACCGGGCGGATTCGATATAGACGCGCAGCGTGTGTTCAGAGATCGACAGCGTATCGGCGACCTGTGCCCGCCCATACCCCAAAGCCAGAAGCGTCAGCGCATCCACCTCCCTCGGGCTGAGTTGCTGGGCCGGGCCCTGGCTGCGGTCCGGCTCGAACTCAAGCGCCTTCTGGTTGAAGTAATGCGCAATCAGGATCAGTTCGCGGCGATGTTTCAGGGTGAATGCCGCCCATTCGTCATCGGTACAGTGGTGATTGACCGTGAACAGGGCGAACTGGCCGTTCGGCCCGCGCAACGGAACGGAATAGCCCTGATTGCCCAGTCCGTAATCAAGCGCCTCCTTCAGAAAGGCGCGCGCCGCCTTGCCCGACCAATCCAGACGTTTCCAGTCGACGGGGTGGAACCTTTGGTAGCAGCCCTGGATCACGGGATCGATGCGCAGGTAATCCTTTTCCAGATAGCGTTGCACCCAGTCAGGATGATAGGTGCCGCACCCATATTGATCCCCCGCCGCACTGACCCAGTGATAGACGAGGTGATCGACCCCGAAATAGTCGCGGAACTGAACGCTGATGTCCTGCAGGTCTGCCGGTTCAGACGCGTTTTCCAAACATTCCAGTATCGTGTCCAGCCGCCTGGGCGGGTGCGCGTTCATCGGTGGTGTGTCCTTCCCCGATCGACGCCAGCTCCGTTGCGGCCACAAGTCGCGTATCGTCAAGATGTTCGGCCAGAACCGGCAGGCCGTTTTGATGCGCGAAGGTCCTCAGATCGGTCAAAACGTCGAGTATCCATTCATTCTGCATCTCAACACTCCTTAACGGACGTTAACGAAAGGTTAATCAACCTTAACATGTTTTCCGTTATGCGCTTACTCGCCTATTCTTACTCCCCAAAAATAGTGAGGCGCCGAGAAATAAATCACTGAATTTACATATGACGTGCCATTCAAATGACATCACCCGCGAGTCACGATCAGTGATTCGCGGGTGATGCAAAGATCTGAAAGCGGATGTTAGGATCGCGCGTCCAGAACGTCCTCAACCGTCCGCAGACCGGTCCGCGGGGCCTGGACCAGAACGGCCATGTTGCCCGGCTTGTGCTCGTTGCGCAGCATCTTCATATGCGCCTCGGGGATCTCGTCCCAGGGAAACACCTCGGACATGCACGGATCGATCCGACGCTCAATCACCAGGTGGTTGGCCGCGGCCGCTTGCTGAAGATGTGCGAAATGCGAGCCCTGCAAACGTTTCTGGTGCATCCACATATACCGCACGTCGAACGTGCAGTTGAACCCGGTGGTGCCGGCGCAGATCACGACCATTCCGCCCTTTTTGCACACGAAGGTCGAGACCGGAAAGGTCGCCTCGCCCGGATGTTCGAACACCATGTCGACATTGTTACCCTTGCCGGTGAATTCCCAGATCGCCTTACCGAACTTGCGCGCCTCGGAAAACCAGTCCTGGTACTCGGGCGTTCCCACCTTGGGCAGCTGCCCCCAGCATTTGAAATCCTTGCGGTTGATCACGCCCTTGGCCCCGAGGTTCATCACGAAATCGCGCTTGTCCTCGTCCGAGATGACACCGATCGCATTGGCGCCCGCGGCATTGGCCAGCTGAATCGCGAAAGAGCCCAGACCGCCCGACGCCCCCCAGACCAGAACGTTCTGCCCGGGCTTGAGCTCATGCGGGTGGTGACCGAACAGCATCCGGTAGGCGGTGGCCAGCGTCAGGGTGTAACACGCCGATTCTTCCCATGTCAGGTGTTTGGGGCGCGGCATCAACTGCTGCGCCTGAACTCGCGTGAACTGTGCGAAAGAACCGTCCGGCGTCTCGTAGCCCCAGATCCGCTGGCTGGGTGAATACATCGGATCGCCACCGTTGCAGTGCTCATCGGCGCCATCGTCCTGATTGCAGTGGATCACGACCTCGTCGCCCACTTTCCAGTTCTTGACCCGGTCACCAACCGCCCAGACCACGCCCGAAGCGTCGGACCCGGCGATATGATAAGGCTGGCCGTGGCCGTCAAAGGGGCTGATCGGCTCACCAAGGCCGGCCCAGATCCCGTTGTAGTTCACCCCTGCCGCCATAACGAGGACCAGCACTTCGTGGCTGTCCAGCGTGGGTGTGTCCACCACCTCGACCTCAAAGGACTTGTCGGGCTCACCATGACGTTCGCGCCGAATGGCCCAAGCGTACATCTGCTTGGGCACATAACCCAGTGGCGGCAGTTCACCGACCTCGTAAAGATCCTTTTCAGGCGCGTCATAGGGCGCGATGCCGGTTTCGGTATCCAAAGCCATTCGGGCCTCCTGTCTTTTGGTTTGCCGCAATGCAGAATCACGGAAAGTCACCATGAAATATAATCGGTCACGCAATATTGCAATGCCAAGAATGGCTATTTTGTAATTTTATAACCCCGCAAGTGCAGAAATTACGTCATTCAGACGCTGCAACTGCGAAAAGATGCCCGATGGAATGTGCGTAATAATCCAGCAAGGCGCGTTCCTGGTCCACGATGGCGATCCCGTCTGGGCCTTCGGTCAATAGCCCGCGTTTGACCAGATTGCGCAGGCCAACCTCGACCGCATAGGCCAGATCCCCACGCGGCAGGTGAACATGCGCTGTCGGCATATGCGCCACCATGTCCCTGACGGCGTCCTGCAATGCCTCGTTCCGGATCGGGCCACCGGCCTGCAGCACGGCACGCGCCACCAGTGGCACCGGCAGAACAGGCACCTCTTCCCCGATCCGTTTCATCAGGAGCGCGCCCAGCTTTCTCACCGGGCTGCCGGGATGGTCCGCCTCAAACGCCTTGAGAGACACCGGCGCACCGAAACTGGCCGCCGCATAGCCATGCCGGTGGTACCGCCCCGTGATCCGCAGCCAGAACTGTTTGAGGATAAACCCGGCGATCACGCTGATACGCGCGCGAAACCGCCGCTCCCCGGCCTTGCCTGCCGCAACGAGAATCCGATCCTCGAACACGCGGTCATAGTTCAGCGCAACAGGCACGAAAACCACGTCCCGCCCATCCCGGCTGCGTTCATCGATGATGTATTTCAGCAGGCCCAGTTTGGGCGGGGCCAACCCGCCATCAAGGCTCAGACCGCCCTCTGGGAACACGGCCTGCGTCACGCCGCCATCAGTGGCCATCCCGACATACCGGGCCAGTACCCGGCGATAGAGATCATTGCGGGATTTGCGACGGATGAAATAGGCACCCATTGCCTTGATCAGGCGGCTGAGTGGCCAGACCCGCGCCCATTCTCCCACCGCGTAGGACAGTGCGGAGCGTTCCGCCGCCAGCCACGTGATCAACACGTAATCCATGTTGGACCGGTGATTCATCACGAAAACCACGGTGGCGTCACGATCGACCGTCTTCCACGCCTCTTCGTCGAAATGCCCCAACCGCACCCGGTAAAGCGCGAGGCTCAGCCATTTCGCGGCCCGGATCGC
>JANSYB010000491.1 GCA_024742655.1 Paracoccaceae bacterium
AACGTGGTGCTGGACCTGTGGTTCGTTCTGGGCCTCGGCTGGGGCGTGGCGGGGGTGGCCTGGGCCACGTTCCTGGCGGAATGGGGTGGGTTGGCGCTTGGGCTCTGGCTGTGCCGGTCGGCCTTTCGCACGCCCGGATGGCGCGACTGGCCAGCGGTGTTCGACCGGGTGCAGGTGGTGCGGATGCTGACGGTCAACCGCGATATCCTGTTGCGCTCGCTTATGCTCGAGGCGGTGTTCGTGTCCTTCCTGTTCCTCGGCGGTGATTTCGGGGATGTGACGTTGGCGGCCAACCAGGTCCTGTTGCAATTCCTGCACATCACCGCCTATGCGCTGGACGGGTTCGCCTTCGCCGCCGAGGCACTGGTGGGCCAGGCGGTGGGCCGGCAGGACCGTCCCGGCCTGCGCCGCAGCGCCATCGTGTCGAGCCTTTGGGGCCTTTCGATCGTCTTTGTGCTGTCGGCCGGGTTCGCGGTGCTGGGCGGCCCTGTCATCGACCTGATGGCCAAGGCCGTAGAGGTCCAGCAGGCGGCGCGCGATTACCTTGTCTACATGGCGCTTGCACCGCTGGCCGGGCTGGCGGCCTGGATGCTGGACGGGATTTTCATCGGGGCGACGCGGGCGCGCGACATGCGCAACATGATGGCGGTCAGTCTTGTGGTCTACATCGTCGCGGTGGTGCTTTTGGTGCCGGGATGGGGCAATCACGGTCTGTGGATGGCGCTGCTGATCAGTTTCGTGGCGAGGGGCGTGACCCTGGCACTGCGCTACCCCGCGCTGGAGGCGGGGGTTTCGCCTTGAACGCACGCAGGACGGGTAGAATTTGATCAAATTTTGTTTCACCCATGGTCAACGCGGTTGCGGACCGTAACTGTCAGCCCTGCTGACCTTCTTTGTTGCTGGAGAGCCCCATGACGACCCCGCCCATTCGACTGGCCATCAACGGATTTGGCCGCATCGGCCGGACCCTTCTGCGCATCCTGCTGCGCGAGGCGGGGCCGTTCGAACTGGTCTGCATCAACGAGATCGAACCGCTGGACACCTGTGCCTATCTTTTCCAGTATGACAGCGTTTACGGCCCATGGCCCGGAGAGGTCGGCACGCAGGATGGCGCTCTGATCGTCGATGGCCGGGCGATCCCGTTCCACGCCGCCCCCGACCTGAGCGCACTGGACCTGTCCGGTGTCGACCTGGTGCTGGAATGCACGGGCATGGGCGGGACGCGTGCGGTGGCCGAACGCGGGCTGGCTGCGGGCGCGCGCGCGGTGCTGGTCTCCGGCCCGTCGGCGGAGGCGGACAAGACCCTTGTCCTGGGCGCCAACGCGCATGACTTCAACCACGAACGCATCATCTCGAACGCGTCCTGCACCACCAATGCGCTGGCCCCGCTGGCCTGCCTGCTGGACAAGGCATTCGGCCTCATCAGCGGACAGATGACCACCGTGCATTGCTACACGGGCAGCCAGCCGACGGTCGACAAGCCCCGCGCCGCGCCCGAACGCAGCCGGGCCGCGGCGCTGTCTATGGTGCCCACCACGACCAGTGCCCAGCATCAGACCGGGCTGGTCCTGCCGCACCTGAAGGACCGGATCGAGGCGCGGGCGATCCGTGTGCCCACGGCCAGTGTCTCTTGCATCGACCTGACCGTTCAGACCGAGACGCCTGTCACCGCACAGCAGGTCAATGCGCTTTTGCAGGCAGAGGCCGCGGCCTCGCCCGTGTTCGGCTGGACAGAGGCGCCGCTGGTCAGTGCCGATCTGCGCGGACGGCCGGAATCCATCGTGATGGTCGGCCCCGAAACCTCGGTTTCGGCGGGTGGGCTTTTGCGGGTCTTCGGCTGGTATGACAACGAGTGGGGGTTTTCCTGCCGGATGCTGGATATGGCGCGGCTGATCGCGGGGCGCTGAGCGGGGCCGAGATTTTTCCTGCGAAAAATCTTCTCACGCCTCCAACGGCTCGATCAGGTCCGGGCCGCTGGCGCGGTTCGAGTTCACGGCCGGGTCCACGCGCCAGAATTGCAGCGCTTCTTCGGGCGCAGGTTCCATCAGGCGCGCCGCCCCATGCCCCGCCTCGCCCAGCCAGAGTGGCCAGTCCCTGCGCGCCACGATCACGGGCATCCGGTGGTGGATGGCCGACAGGCTGTCATTCGCCCGGGTCGTCACGATCGCGCAGGTCGTCATTGGCGCCTCGCCCTTGTCCCAGCTTTGCCAGACCCCGGCAAAGGCCAGTGGCTCATCCCCGGTGGGCGAGATGTACCATGGCAGCCGGTTGCCATCTGCGTCCTTGGTCCATTCGTAGAAGCCCGTGGCCGGGATCAGGCACCGGCGTTCCCGCGCCGCGCTGCGAAAGGCAGGCTTGTCCGCGATGCTTTCGGCGCGCGCATTGATCAGCAAGGGGCCATCGGTGGGTGATTTGTACCAATGCGGCAAAAACCCCCATCGCATCGCCCCCAGCCTGCGCTGCCCCTGCTGCGAGGTCACGGCATGGACGCTGTTGGTCGGGCAGATATTGAAGTCGGGCACCCCGGGCAGGTCGTTGGCGGGCATTGCGCAGAAAAGCTGCGCCATTGCATCCGAAGGCAGGGTCACCGCGAACCGTCCGCACATGGATTACCTCAACACATTCGAATAAAGCAGCATACCCCAAGGAACCAGCGCCGCCTCGACTCGCGTCCAGAGTGCACCCATCCGGATGGGATCGGTCCTTGTCACCGACGCGATGTCTGTCAGCGTGCGGCGCCCGTCGATGGCGGCTATGAGCGGGGCCGTTTCGCGCGGCAGGCTGAGTGTGGCTTTGATCCCATCGATGGTCAGGGCGGGCGTCTGGCCGGCCTGGA
>JANSYB010000471.1 GCA_024742655.1 Paracoccaceae bacterium
AGCGGGCCGAAACTGTCGGATTCGGTGCGGGTGGCGGTCATGATCTGGCTCTCCTTCAAACGGGTCGGGCCAGTCATAGCGAAGCCGCGGGAAAGATCAATAATGTATACCGTCGGATACTGCGGCTTTGCGCATGGACAGCCCCCACCGGCCTACTTGCGGAACTTGTCGAGGCTGACAACCTCGGCTTCGGTCTTGCCGGAGCCCTCCGGCTCTGATGCGCTGTCCTCGGTATCGGCTCCGTCAGACGGGTCGGGATCATCCTCGTCGTCTTCATCCTCGTCTTCATGGGATTCGAAACGCAGGCCAAACTCCACCGATGGATCGACGAAGGTCTGGATCGCATCATAGGGGATATACAGGTTCTCGGGCGTGTCGCCAAAGTTCAGCGTGACCGAAAACCCGTCATCGGTGACCGTCAGATCGTCATACCAATGCTGCATGACGACGGTCATTTCATTGGGATACCGCTCCTTCAGCCAGTCGGCCAGACGCGCGTCGGGATGCGGGGTCTCGAAGGTGATGAAGAAATGATGCGCGCCGGGCAGACCATTGTCACGCACATCGGTCAGAACCTCCTTGATGAGGCCGCGCATCGCGCGATGCATGAGTTTCCCGTAATCGATGGTGCGTGACATTTCAGACCCTGAGACAATGTGGGATCAGCATAGGGGATTCGGGGCAAAACGAAAGACCTGCCGGGGATTGTTTCACGCAAGCATAGCCCACATGCCCGCCACTGCGCCCATCGTACCGAGCACCGCCAGCATCGGTAGCCTCAGTCCGAGCAAGAGCACACCCGCAAGACCGACGAAACCGGCATTCAACGCCGAAAAACTGGCCATCTCGGGGGCGGGGCCGAACCGGCCCGTCGGCACTGTGGCAAAGAGCACATTGAGCGTGAACCACACAGACAGGTTGAGGATGACCCCGACGACGCTGGCCGAGATCGCATCGAACGCCCCCTTCAGGCGCGGGCGCGCAAGGAGGGTTTCGATATAGGGGGCGCCGGCAAAGATCCAAAGAAAGCAGGGCACAAAGGTCACCCAAAGCGTGACCATCGCCGCGGCCAGCGCCAGCCAGGGGCCGCCCTGCGCGTACCCCGCCAGAAATCCCACGAATTCGGTGACGAGGATCAGTGGGCCCGGTGTGGTTTCCGCCAGGCCAAGCGCGTCGATCATCTGCGCGGTGGTGATCCATCCGTAATCCTGCACGATCTCCTGGGTCATATAGGCCAGAACGGCATAGGCGCCGCCGAACGTGACGACGGCCAGCTTGGAGAAAAAGATCGAGAGATCGACCAGCAGGCCGGCCCCGCTCAGCCAGAGGGTCGCAACAGGCGTGGCCCAGATCGCCCCCCAGACAAGAACCGTGCGCAGGGTCGCAGGCCAGGACCGGTCCGGCGGGGCGGCGACGGCCTCAGGGTCGGCCGTGGACAGAACAAAACCGATCAGTGCGGCGGCTGCGATGATGATGGGGAAAGGGATGGACAGGAAAAAGATCGCCGCGAAGGCCGCCAGTGCCAGCGCCCGCGCCAGCCCCCCGGTCAGCGCCCGCTGGCTGAGCCGCAAAAGCGCCTGAAGCAGGATCGCGACCACGGTGGCCTTGATACCCACGAACACCGCCTGAACAAGCGGGAGTTGGCCGTAGACCGCATATCCCATGGCCAGCGCCACGATCACCGCCGCCCCCGGCAAAACGAACAAAAGCCCCGCGATCAGGCCACCCGGCACCCCGCGCAACCGCCAGCCCGCATAGGTGGCCAGCTGCATCGCCTCGGGGCCGGGCAACAGCATGCAGAATGACAGGGCCTGCAGGAATTGCTTTTCGCTGAGCCATTTGTGACGGTCGACCAGTTCGGCATGCATCAACGATATATGCGCCGCCGGGCCGCCGAAGGACAGCAGCCCGATCCGTCCAAAGACGCGAAACAAGTCCCTGATGTCAGGCCTCGACATGCTGCCCCGGTGTGATTGCCAGACCGTCAGTCTGCCCCGGCGCCCCGGAGATCGCAAGACGTCTATCCGGCCGGCATGACAGGAGCATGACGGATATTTTTGGAATTTTTACAATATTCTGGAGGGAGAAGTTAAAGTGCAGGCTTCTGTTGCCAGGCGCCTGCGAACCCCGCCTGACCTTGCTAGAGGCCAGGGCTTAAGTTTTCGGTATTACCGACTGCTTACGCAGCCAGAGCCACCGGAGCACGATTGTCGTTGGCAATTATGCTTTAGCGAACCGATAACGGTGGTATCTCACCGGGACAAAGCTAACCCCTTTAGACGTTCGTCGATCCTGTTTCGGCCCCATGGTCCCCCAACGAGGGTTTATGGTGGAGCCGCCGGGTACCGCCCCCGGGTCCGATCCGCTTATTACGAGCGCGTTTATGTCCATAGTCCCCGAAGGAACATCCCTAACATAGTGGTTCGCATGGGCTTTGCAAAGGGGCAAGGCACAGTATCCGCGCCATGGTTTGGCGATACACGCGATGCTAAGTCTTCGAGATGTGCAATCGGGGCTTGATGACACCCGGCTGTTTCCTTCAGATCATGCCAGGGGTTTTGGTGCCAACGCCCAACAAGAGGAAAAAGAATGTCCCTTTCCGATAACGTAAAGACGGCGATCACGCAGGCGGTAGATCAGGGATTCCCGGATCAGATCGAGCTCACGAAAACGCTGGTTCGGTTTGCGTCCACACGCGGCCAGGAGCGGGAGGTCGTGCAGTTCATCGCTGATCAGCTTGCGCAGCGCGGCTATGAGATCGACCAGTTCGACATGGAACCCGAGGCGATCGAAGGCCATGAGGGTGGCGGCAAGTTCAGTGACCAGCATTCAACCGCCCCGATCGTCGTGGGAACGCATCGACCCGGACACGAGGCGGGGCGCTCGCTGATCCTGCAATCGCATGTGGATGTCGTGCCCGCCGGGCCCGAGGACATGTGGCGCCATCCGCCCTTCGAGCCGCATGTCGAGGGAGACTGGCTTTACGGGCGTGGCGGGGCGGA
>JANSYB010000157.1 GCA_024742655.1 Paracoccaceae bacterium
CCGTCAGCCTTGGGTCATCAGAACGGGATTTCGTCGTCGTAGTCGCGCGACGGGGCGCCGCCACCCTGTCCGCCGGACGCGGGGCCCTCGTCGGGGGCGGGGCCGCTGTTATCATAGCCGCCATACCCCCCGTCTGAGCCACCGTATCCGCCACCCGACCCGCCGCCGCCATCGCGGCTGTCGAGGAAGGTCAGTTCACCGGCATAGGGCCGCAGCACGACTTCGGTCGAATAGCGGTCCTGCCCGGACTGGTCCTGCCATTTGCGGGTTTCCAGCTTGCCCTCGATATAGACCTTCGAGCCCTTGCGCAGATACTGCTCGGCCAGCCGGGCCAGGTTCTCGTTGAAAATGGCGACGCTGTGCCACTCGGTGCGTTCGCGCCGTTCACCGGTGTTGCGGTCCTTCCACGTCTCGGAGGTCGCCACGCGCAGGTTGCACACCTTGCCGCCGTTCTGGAACGTGCGCACCTCGGGATCGCGGCCCAGGTTGCCGATGATGATTACCTTGTTGACTGAGCCGGCCATTGCGCCCTCCTTGCTGGGTTTGCCCTTTGGGTGGTTACATCACCCCAGAGTAATGAAGGAAAGCCTAAAATTTTTTGAAAATCCGTGCAAATCGCCGTTGCGCGCGATTGGGGCTTGATTGTCTGGAAATCCGGGACAAAAACGGTATAGTGCGCAAAGTGGACCACTTGGGGACGGTGATAGTGATGAAGAAGGCAACGATTGCAGCGGTTTGCGTTGCCGTGTTCGCGCCTGTTGCGGCGACAGCCGACGTGCTGTCGACCAAGAGCCGCGCAAAACTCTTCAAATCGCAGACCAGCGTTCTGGATACGCGGGCACGTCAGCAATACAATTCCTCGATCCGGCTTCAACCACAGCAGGTTCGCACCCCAAGCAAATGGGACGATGGCAGCGTGCGCGCTTATGCGGGCCGCTACAAGGGCCAGTACCTGAGCATGGCCAAGTCGGCCGCACGCCGTCACGGCGTGCCCGAGGACCTGTTTTTGCGCCTTGTGCAGCAGGAATCGGGTTGGAACGCCAAGGCCAAGTCGCACAAGGGGGCGATCGGGCTGGCACAGTTGATGCCGGGCACGGCCGACTATCTGGGCGTCAATCCGCACGACCCGCGCCAGAACCTCGAAGGCGGGGCGCGCTACCTGGCCGAGCAGTTCCGCACCTTCAGATCCTGGCGCCTTGCGCTTGCGGCCTATAATGCCGGACCGGGCGCGGTCCAGAAGTATGGCGGTGTGCCGCCCTTCAAGGAAACCCGGAATTACGTGCGCATCATCTGGGGCAGCTGATTGCAAACTGTCGCCTGAAAGGTGACATAAATCCGCCTATCTTTACGGTCATTTTTAGCGGACTGACGCTTGGGGGGGGCGCGCGTTCGCAGGATGATCTTGTCTTGCCGTTGCGTGTGCCTAGCCTCGCCGTCACTGCAGACAGGCGAAAAGGATCGCGACATGATGGCCGGAATTGATGCCATGAGCAGGCCCAGCCCCATGGGACGACCGCAAGTCGCCGGTGGCGTGGTCATGTGCAGAACCGCTGCCCGCCTTCCTGCAGATCGTTGCAATTTTAATTAAACGGAGGGGATGGCCAGATGTGTCTCACCTGTTCGCTGACCCAGACCTTTGATCCGACGCGCCACTACGACGTCAACGGAGAGGCCCTGGACGGCAGCACGTTGCAACTGGACGCTGCCGATGGCGAGGTCGGGTCGGTCGCAACGGTCGATAATGTTTACGGAACGAGCTGGGGGGAGACCCGATCGACGGTTGGAGATGCAGGCGGCGTGGTGACATGGAGCCTCGCGGGCGCAGGGTATGACATCGTGTCGGCCTTCGGGGCGTCGGGAACTTCGGTCGACAGTTCCGTTCTTGGGTTCGACGTGCAGGCCACGATCAGCGCGGCGTTCGATGCCTGGGCCACCTATGGCAATATCGAGTTCATGCAGGTCGAGGACAGCGGCGGTGATCCCGGCACCAGCCACATGGCCGATATCCGTGTTTTCTTCGGCTCCATTCCGGGCAGCACCATTGGTCTGGCCTATTACCCGTCCAGCTGGGAAGGCTCGATGATGGCGGGCGATATGATCCTCGACAGTGACGCCAGTAACAACTGGGCGGAGAATCAACTGACCTTCTTCGGTCTTGTCCTGCACGAGATCGGCCACGCACTTGGCCTCGGGCATGACGATTCCGGCGTCGACAGCATCATGACGTCGTTCCTGAGCGAAAATGCGCTGCAGGCTTATGATATCAGCGGCATTCAAACCATCTACGGGGCGCAGGACAACGCCGCCGCCGTGTATGACATGCGGTGGGACCAGGCCGATCTGAGCATCCTCGAAGCCCCGAATGCGCCCGGTCTGACGATCAACGCGAACGCGCTGGCCAACCGGGTCGACGCGACCAACGGGGCCGAGCTGATCAACGGCGAGGGTGGCAATGATTTCCTGATCGGGCGCGCGGGGAATGACACGCTTGACGGTGGCGCGGGCAATGACCGGCTGAACGGCGGGTTCGGTATCGACGTGATGCGCGGCGGTCTGGGCAATGACGTTTACTGGGTCGATAGAGCCGGCGATACGGTCGAAGAGGCCGCCGGCGAGGGCAGTGACCTGGTGCAGAGTTACATCAGCTTCGAAATGGAGACGCACGCAACCCACGTAGAGCATCTGCGCCTCGTGGGCACCGGTAACCTGACTGCAACCGGCAACGCGTTGGACAATCGCATACTCGGCAACGATGAGAACAACGTAATCGACGGTGGCGCCGGTGTTGATACGCTGCGCGGTGGTCTTGGTGACGATACCTATTACATCGACACGGCAAACGACCGGGTGTTCGAATTCGCAGGAGAGGGCACAGACACGGTCATTTCTTCCATTTCCTTCCGGCTCTCGACGACCAGCCAGCATATCGAGGGGCTTGAATTGCGCGGATCGGGTGACATCGAAGGCTGGGGCAACAATACCGACAACCTCCTGACCGGCACCACGGGAGAGAACCGTCTCGTGGGCGCGAACGGAAACGACACGCTGAGCGCCGAGGGCGGGAATGACACGCTGAACGGTGGCGATGGCGACGACAGTCTTGATGGCGGCGCAGGCAATGACCTTCTGTTTGGTACGACCGGGGCCGACACGCTTAACGGTGGCGCCGGTGATGACAGGCTTTTTGCCGGTGTCGATACGGATGTCGATATTTTCGTATTCGAAGATGGGTTCGGCATCGACAGAATTTTCGAATTCGACATCGGCGAGGATGTGATCGATCTGTCTGCCGTGACCGGGATTACCGATTTCACCGATCTTGGCCTGAACCACATGACCCAGACCGGGGACCACACGCGCATCACCGACGGTTCGGATATCATCATTGTGCTCGACACGGTCGCGGCCAGCCTGACGGCCGGGGATTTCGACTTTATCGCCTGACCGGTGTCACGCGCAGTCGGCAGGATCAGTCCTGCGCGGCAAAGCCGATCTTGTAGATGTGGATTTCGTTCGATGGGTGCTTTTCCGCCCCCACAAGCGTGCCATTGTGGTGATTGTAGAGCGCGCGCCAGTAGGGCTGAATGATAACGCCCTCTTCGCGCAACAGGGTCTCGATCCGCTCCATCGTGGCGCGGCGCGTGTCGGCATCGGAAATCGACATGGCCTGGTCCAGCAGCGCGTCGAACTCGGCATTGGCGAACCCGGTTTCGTTCCACACCGCGTTCGAGCGATAGGCGAGACCCAGAACCTGAACGGCCAGCGGACGGTGATTCCATTGCGTGCCCGAGAACGGGTATTTCTGCCAGTTCTGCCAATAGGTGCTGCCGGGCTGGATCGTGCGCCGCACCTTCAGACCGGCATCGCGCAATTGCGCGGCAACCGCATCGCCGGTGTTGCGCTGCCATTCGTCGTCGATCGTGATCAGGTCATGTTCGAACTCGTCCAGACCAGCCGCGGCGATCTCGGCACGCGCCTGCGCGGGGTCATAGGCGGGCGGGCCGATCTCGGCATAGGCGGGATGCAGGGGGCTGACATGGTGGTTCGCCGCCACGGAGCCGCGCCCCGCATAGCCCAGCTCGAGACAGATTTCGTTGTCAACGGCAAGGGCCAGGGCACGGCGCACGGCGGCACTGGCATAGGGGGTCTGCCCGTTGACCTCGGCGGTCTGGTTGGCGCGGATCACCATGGTGGCGGCGGTTTCGGTGCGCGTGCGAGTCCAGCCGATGGCATCCAGCACATCGATGAAATCCCCCACGGATTCGTAAAGCAGATCGATCTCGCCCGCCTCGGCCGCGGCGATCCAGCTGGTGGGATCGGTGCCATAATCGATGAACTCGACGCGGTCGACATAAGGCCCGCCAAAGACCTGTGTCCCCCACCATGTGTGATCGGGATGACGTTCCAGTACGCAGCGTTCGCCGACGGTCATTTCCACCGGGCGAAACGGGCCGGTGCCGATCCCGTGCACGAAGGGGTCACCGCCCTCGTAGCTGGAATGGGTGATCGCGGCGGGATAATCGGACATGTTCGCGATCAGCGCGATATCGGGCGTGCTCAGGCTGAGCGTGAGGGTATGATCGTCCACGATCGTGATCGCGTCCTCGCGCAACTGTCCGGTGCCGGCGTCGGTCAGGCCCGCAAAGCGGCCCGACATCGAATTGCCCGGCGCATTGCTGTCACACCAGCGGGCAATGTTGCGCGCAACATCCGCGGCAGTGAAGGCATCGCCGTTGTTCCACGTCACGCCCTGCCGGACGTTAAGCGTATAGGCCGTGGCATCCGCGTTGACCTGCCAGCTGTCCAGCAGCATGCCCTGAAACGTGCCGTCGCCATCGTATTGCACGAGATACTCAAGAAACCCGCGGGTCTGGTTGCCCATCTCGCTCCAGTCATAGCTACGCGGGTCTTTCAGGGCCTTGACGTTCTGCTGGATGCGCAGGGTGCCGCCCGGCCGGATTTCCGGGGTTTGCGCTGATGCCGGGCCGGGCAGACCGGCCAGCCCGAGGGCCGTGCCGGCCGACAGGCCCAGGGCCGTGGCACGGCTGAGGAATTCGCGACGGTCCATTTGGGCGCTCCGCATCTCCCTGCACAGGCCTGACATGGCGGGATGCACGGGGTGGGAGGGCCGACGCAAACGGGGCATGGTGTATCTTTCACAAAAGACGCGTTGCTTGGCTTGTCGCATGGCACAAGCCCGGGAATCAAGTCACCGGGCAAGAGAGCGGCAAGATCATCCGGCCAGTTCAGGGGCCCGTCGCGCCGCCCGTCTCAGGGTCGAGGGCGTTTGCCCGGTATGATGTTGAATGAACCGCGAAAAATACGCGGCGCTGCGAAAACCGAGCGTGGTCGCGATCTGCTTGGCCGCGTAATCGCCGGTTTCCAGAAGATCGAGCGCGGCATGCAGGATCCGGCCGGTCAACAGGGCGGAGGCGGTCATGCCGGCACTGGCCTTGCAACTGCGGGTCAGATGGGTGGGCGTCACACCCAGCTCACGGGCGTAATCCTGCATCACCTTGCCGCTTGCGAAATCCCGTTCGAGCAGCGCGGCATAGGCTGCCACGAGCCGGTCAGCGGCCTTTTCGGTATCCGTCGGGGCCTCTTGCGCGATCATCGCACGGCGCAGCCACACAGTCAGCAGGCTGGCATGGGCGGTCAGCGCCTCATCTGCAAAACGGGCCGCGTCGTTCTGTTCGCGCTGCATGGCGTCGAGAAGGGCGGTCAGGTCGGCCTGCGCGCGGGTGTCGCGGATGCGCAGCAGTTGCGGCTCATCCGGCATCAGCACCGGCCCGCCCGGCGGCACCAGACATACAAGCCCGAAGGTTTGTGCCCCCGGGTCTATCGCAAAGAGATGGCCCGCCGGAATGCAGATGGCGTTATGCACGCCGATACCACGCCGCCGCCCGTCCAGCAGGCACCGCCCCTGGCCGCGCGTCAGCCAGATCACGGCATGCTGCGCGCAGCTGTGTGGCAACACCGCGCGCCAGCGTGCCGGTCCGGTCCATTGCTGAAGCGTCATGAGTTGGGGATGCGGCATGCCGATGCTCTCGTTGATCCTGTTTTTGCAATCTTTTCAGGCGCAGCGCGCGATGTCAGCCTGAAAATGCGTGATATTCTAAATATCGGCGGCATTCAGCCAGTGCCAGTCGCGCATTCGGGCACGGAACCACGTGCGTTGACGCTTGGCATA
>JANSYB010000590.1 GCA_024742655.1 Paracoccaceae bacterium
GCTGGAGGTGGCCAATACCGGCGACCGGCCCATCCAGGTGGGCAGCCATTACCATTTCGCCGAAACCAATCCCGCGCTGGAGTTCGACCGGGATGCGGCGCGGGGGCACCGGCTTGATATCGCGGCGGGCACCGCCGTGCGGTTCGAGCCGGGACAGCGCCGCGAGGTGCAACTGATCCCGATTTCCGGCGCGCGCCGGATCTTCGGCTTCAACCAGCAGATCATGGGAGACCTCTGATGCCCGCCACGATCAAGCGATCCGACTATGCCGCGATGTTCGGCCCGACCACGGGCGACAGGGTGCGGCTGGCCGATACCGACCTCATCATCGAGGTGGAGCGCGACCTGACCGCCCTCAATGCGGGGGCAGCGGCCACCGGCGGGTCGGGGGAGAATGCCGCGCTTTACGGCGAAGAGGTCAAGTTCGGCGGCGGCAAGGTCATCCGCGACGGCATGGGCCAAAGCCAGGCCACCCGCGCGCAAGGGGCCGTGGATACGGTCATCACCAACGCGCTGGTTGTCGATTACACCGGCATCTACAAGGCCGATATCGGCCTGCGCGACGGCGTGATCCACAAGATTGGCAAGGCCGGGAACCCCGACACGCAGCCCGGTGTCGACATCATCATCGGCCCCGGCACCGAGGCCATCGCCGGCGAGGGGCGCATCCTGACGGCGGGGGGGTTCGACAGCCATATCCATTTTATCTGCCCCCAGCAGATCGAGGATGCCCTGCATTCCGGCCTGACCACCATGCTGGGCGGGGGCACCGGCCCCGCGCATGGCACGCTGGCCACCACCTGCACGCCGGGGCCATGGCATATCGGGCGCATGTTGCAGGCCGCCGACGCGTTCCCGATGAACCTGGCCTTTGCGGGCAAGGGCAATGCGTCCATCCCCGCCGCGCTCGAGGAACAGGTCAATGCCGGGGCCTGCGCGCTGAAACTGCACGAGGATTGGGGCACCACCCCCGCCGCGATCGATTGCTGCCTGTCGGTGGCCGACGCGATGGATGTGCAGGTGATGATCCACACCGATACGCTCAACGAATCCGGCTTCGTGGAAAACACCGTCGGGGCGATGAAGGGTCGGACGATTCACGCCTTCCACACCGAGGGCGCGGGCGGCGGGCACGCACCGGACATCATCAAGATCTGCGGCGAGGCGCATGTTCTGCCCTCGTCCACCAACCCCACGCGTCCCTTTACCGTCAACACGATCGAGGAACATCTCGACATGCTGATGGTGTGTCACCACCTCGACAAGTCGATCCCCGAGGATATCGCCTTTGCCGAAAGCCGTATCCGGCGCGAGACCATCGCGGCCGAGGATATCCTGCACGACATGGGGGCGTTCAGCATCATCGCTTCGGACAGCCAGGCCATGGGCCGCGTGGGCGAGGTGATCATCCGTACATGGCAGACCGCCGACAAGATGAAGAAACAGCGCGGCCGCCTGGACGGGGAAACCGGCGAGAACGACAATCTGCGGGTGCGCCGCTATATCGCCAAATACACGATCAACCCCGCCATCGCGCATGGCCTGTCATCCCATATCGGCAGCATCGAGGAAGGCAAGCGCGCCGATCTGTGCCTGTGGTCGCCCGCGTTTTTCGGGGTGAAGCCCGAGATGGTGCTGATCGGCGGCTCCATCGCCTGTGCGCAGATGGGCGATCCCAATGCCTCGATCCCGACACCGCAGCCGGTCTATTCGCGCCCCATGTTCGGGGCCTATGGGCGCAACGTGGAACGCTCGGCCGTCACCTTCGTGTCGGGCGCGGCCCATGCGGCGGGAATCGGCGGCACATTGGGTCTGGCCAAGGACACGCTGCCGGTGGCGGGTACTCGCGGCATCGGCAAGACAGACCTGAAGCTGAACGACGCGATGCCGGTGGTCGAGGTGAACCCCGAAACCTACGAGGTGCGCGCCGATGGCGAGGTCCTGACCTGTGCGCCCGCCGAAACGCTGCCGATGGCGCAGCGCTATTTCCTGTTCTGAGGTCCGACCATGTCACAGACCGCCAATGCCTATACCGTTCTGCGAAAGGGCACATGGTCCGGCCCGGCCGAGGGGCAGTGCATCCTCGACTATGACCAGAGGTTCCTGCGCCGCAAGGCCCTGTTCACCGAGGCGGGCCGCGCCTTCGTCGTCAACCTGACCCAGACCGTGTCGCTGGACGAGGGCGATGCGTTCGAACTGGAGGATGGCAC
>JANSYB010000718.1 GCA_024742655.1 Paracoccaceae bacterium
GCCCCTGGGCCAGTTGATCAGTATCGACAGTGCCGCATGGCGCCCGGGCGGCTTTCGCTTCGACAACGCGCCCGAACCCGACCGCCCCTTGCGGTTCATCGCGCTCAGCCAGATCCGTCCGACCGACATGCTGATCGACCTGCGTGTCGAGGCCGCACCATTCTGCGCATCGGCCCGCCACGTGCCGCCAGAGGCGATCGCGGCGCTGACGCCGCCGCACAATACGCGCGTCGTGCTGGCCTGCGCCACGGGCCTGCGGGCGCACAACGCGGGCATGACCCTGCAAACCCGCTGGCCGGGCGACATCGCCCTGTTGGCCCTGACCGACTGAAAGGATACCCATGAAACATCTTGCCGCCGTGCTTGTTCTTGGCATGCTCGCCCTTCCCGCCCAGGCGCAGGACCGTCTGACGCTGATGCTCGACTGGTTCGTGAACCCCGATCATGGCCCGATCATTCTGGCACGGGAACTGGGCTATTTCGACACCGCCGGGCTGGCGGTCGACATCGTTACCCCCTCCAACCCGAATGACCCGCCGCGCATGGCCGCCGCCGGGCGTGTTGATCTGGCGATCAGCTATCAACCGCAACTGCACCTGAGCCGCCATGACGCGTTGCCGCTGCGCCGTGTCGGCACCCTGATTTCCACGCCGTTGACCTGCCTTGTGGTCCTGGCCGACGGCCCGGTGCAAACGATGACCGACCTGCGCGGGCGCAAGGTGGGCTTTGCCGTGGCCGGTGTGCAGGAGGTGATGCTGAACGCGATGCTGGCCCATCACGGCATGGCCCCTGACGATGTCGAGCAGATCAATATCGGCTGGTCGATCTCGCCCGCGCTCATGTCAGGGCAGGTCGATGCCGTAATCGGCGCCTTTCGCAATTTCGAATTGAACCAGTTGCAGATCGAAGGCACCGCCGGGCGCTGCTTCTACCCCGAAGCCGAGGGCGTGCCGGCCTATGACGAGCTGATCTACGTCGCCAATCCCGAGCGCATGGATCCCGATGCCATCGCCCGGTTTCTGGATGCGACCGAGCGCGCGGCGGGCTTCATCCTCAACAACCCGGACCGCGCATGGGAGATGTTCGCAGCCACCGCATCCGAATTGAAAACCGAGTTGAACATCCGCGCCTGGCACGACACCTGGCCGCGCTTCGCCACACGGCCCGCCGCGCTCGATGCCGGGCGGTATACCCGGTTCGAGGCGTTCCTGGCCGACCGCGGCGCGACACAGGGCGGGTTGTCCCTCGGCGATCTTGCCATCGACGTGACGGAAGCGGCCCCATGAGCGCACCGGACTACGGCCGCGCCTTTGCCCTCTGGCGCGCGCAGGCGCCCCAATGGCAGGCCTATACCCACCATGGCTTTGTCGACGGTTTGCACACGGGCACATTGCCGCGCGGGCATTTCCTCTACTACCTCAAACAGGATTATGTCTTTCTGATCCACTTCGCCCGCGCCTGGGCCCTGGCTGCGGCAAAAGCCGGCACGCTGGCGGAAATGCAGGTGGCGTCCAGCACGGTTCAGGCCCTGGTGCACGACGAAATGCCCCTGCATGTGCGGATCTGCGCGCGTGAAGGCATAACTCCGGCCAGCCTCGAGGCAACCGAAGAGGCCCCC